>USSJ01000103.1 GCA_900557285.1 uncultured Clostridia bacterium
GCAAGCTCTACAATTCACAGTTCGCCAAATAATAAAAAAATCGGGCCGCCTTTGAGGCGGCCCGAAATTTATCTTTGCGGCGTGCGTTTTCCGTTTTGATCGATCAGCATCGTGGGTCGCTCATCTTTGAGCGCCATCAGGTATTGGTTGTACTGTTCTTCGGTAAGCGTTTTGATTTTTTCTTTTTTTCTTTTCGGCATAATGCGTTCCTCCGTCGGAGAATTATACAACGAGTATGCGCAGAAAATGTGTTTTTTATAACGGAAAGGCGGAGAAATCTTAAAAATATCAAGAGCGTTTGTTTCGGATAAATTATATAAAGGGCAGAAAGTGTGAGAGGGGAAAAATTTGCGGTATGAATAAGGGAAAAATATCTGCACATACTGATCGCAGGAGGTAAAAGCAGAATGTTTATTGCCAATATTATTTCGTATATTCTTGTTTTGCTCGGAGCGGTGAACTGGGGATTGTACGGTATATTCAATTTCAACCTTGTTTCGGCGATCTTTATGGGCGAGCGCAGCGTAGGTGCGATCATTACCTATGTGATCATAGCGTTGGCTGCCATCTGGCTGATCGTCTACACTGTTTTTGCAAACGGTATCCTTCGCTTTACGAACAGACGCGACGATCGCGCCTGAATGTAAAGGGTGAAAACGGGTCAAAAGAATAAGTCGTTTGAATTCAATGAAACGGCAGAGAGCAAAAGCGTAAATATGCGCGTTGCTCTCTGCCGTTTTTCCCGTCTGACCAAGCGGCTTTTTGCCTTTTAGTTCGGATGTTTTCCGTTCGGGATAAAAGGGGAAGAAGGCGGGCAAAATTCATTCTAAAACATCTGAAAGCGGCAGGGAAAGAGCGTGGCTTCGGAAAAATAAATTGGGCGTCGGAAGAAAGAACGGCTTGGAAAAAAGTCGGGCGGAATGTGATAAAACGGTGCAACGTGAATTGATTTTTTTCACGAAATATTAACACGGTTATTCTTGACAATTTTAAAGAGTTGGCATATAATAATAGCATAGATAGTTAGCAGTAGAAATTATTTGCACTATTGTCATAATAAACAATTACTCGGAGTTACAATATATGACCGGGTATGACAGGAGGACGTTATGCGGTTTGTGGAATTTCAGGATGTAACCAAGGTTTACACGATGGGGAGCAATAAGATCAAGGCGGCAGACGGCGTAAGTTTTTCTATAGATGAAGGAGAATTCTGCGTGATTGTCGGGCCGAGCGGTGCAGGGAAGACGACGGTTCTGAATATGTTAGGCGGCATGGATGAAGTGAGCGGCGGCAAGATATATGTGGACGGCGTGGAAGTGAGCGCATTTAACGAAAAGAAGCTGACGGATTACAGGAGGTATGATGTCGGGTTTGTGTTTCAGTTTTACAATCTGATCCAGAATCTGACGGCGAAAGAGAATGTGGAGATTGCGTCGGAGATCTGTAAAAATCCGTTGGACGCGGAAGAAACGCTGAAGAATGTAGGGCTTGGGAACAGGATGAACAATTTCCCTGCGCAGTTGTCGGGCGGGGAGCAGCAGCGGGTGTCGATTGCGAGGGCGATCGCAAAGAATCCGAAACTGCTGCTGTGTGATGAGCCGACGGGCGCGCTGGACTATGAAACGGGGAAAAGCATTTTGAAACTTTTGCATGATGTATGCCGCAACAACAAGAAGACGGTCATCGTGATTACGCACAATCAGGCGATCACGCAGATGGCGGACAGGGTGATCCATATCAAGAACGGGAAAGTATCGGCGGAAGAAGTGAATGAAAATCCTGCGGATGTATCGGTGATCGAGTGGTAAGGTACAAGCGAACAGCCGGGAGGGAATGCAGTCATGAGAAAATTCAATAAAAACATAGCGAAAGAGTTCACGACGGGATTTGGCAGGTTTATTGCGATCATGGCGATCATAGCGTTGGGTGTGGGATTTCTGATCGGGGTCATGCAGGCGACGCCGGACATGAAGAACACGATGGACGCTTATTATACGGAAATGAATGCGTCGGACGTGACGGTCAAGGGAACGCTGGGTTTGACGCAGGATGATGTGGCAGCGCTTAAAAATTCGGATGCTGTCGAGGGAGTGACCGCGGTTATTTCCACGGATGCGGAGATCACGGTGAACGGGAAAGACATCGTCGGAAGGTTTATCGGGCTGGATCTGGACAGCGGGTATCTGAATACATTGACCTTGGTGGAGGGAAAACTTCCGGAAAAAGGCACGAATCAGGTTGTGGTGATCCGTTCGACGAATAAATTCGAGAATATACGGATCGGCACAGAATTTACTTTGAATACGGACGAAGCGACGTACGGGGATGTCTATAAGCAAACGACATTTGAAGTGGTGGGCATTGTGTCGTCGCCCGATTATTATTACCTGGACGGACGCGAAACGACCTCGCTCGGGACGGGGGCGATCGGCACCGTTGTGTACGGATATTCGGAGGATGTGTATGATCTGCAGAAAGAAGGGAGCATATTTTCTTATCTTCAGAATCCGCTGATCGGGGAAGAAAATCAGGCAGAGATCGTATGCACGGATTGCTGGGTGAAGATAGCGGGGGCAGACGAGTACAAACGTTTTCATGATGATTACAAGAGTTACGTACTCGAAAAGACAGACGAGCTCGAAGCGATAGGCGAAACGCAGAGCAGTAAACTGAACGAGACGGTCGGGAAACTGCGTGAACTGTCGGATAAATTTGGCGGGATGCTGACGGAAGAGCAGAAGAAAATGCTGGAAAGTCTGCCGGATGCGCAGTGGTATGTACTGGATCGGGCGAGTACGAATGTCAGCTATGTCAGTTTTGATCTGAATGCGGAGAAAGTGGAAAACATAGCGGGGATATTTCCTGTGTTCTTTATTCTGGTAGCGGCTCTGGTTGCGCTGACGTCGATGACGCGAATGGTCGACGAGGACAGGATGCAGATCGGGACTTTCAAGGCATTGGGTTACAGCCGCGGCAGGATCATGAGCAAATATCTGATCTATTGTTGTCTGGCAAGTATTATCGGATGTGTGGGCGGTATTTTGTGCGGATTTGCGCTTTTGCCGTCGGTGTTCTGGCGGGCGTATCAGACGATGTACCAGCTCCCGGCGCTGGCGCTGGGATTCAGCTGGGTGTTTGCGGTGGTCGTATTCGGCGTTGCATTGTTGGGGACGATTCTCGTGACATGGGGAGCCTGCCGCACATCTTTGAAAGAAAAGCCTTCCAACCTGATGCAGCCGAAAGCTCCGAAGCCGGGTAAGCGCATATTGTTGGAAAGGATCGGATTTATCTGGAAGCCGTTGAAGTTCAAGTGGAAAGCGACGCTCCGCAATATTTTCCGATATAAAAAGAACATGATCCTGACGATCGTATCGGTCATGGGATGTACGGCGCTGATTCTGACGGGGTTCGGGTTAAACGATTCGGTGAATGCGGTTACGGAATTGCAATACGGGAAGGTGCTGTTATACGATACGGTGATCGAGTACACGGGGGATTTGTCGGAAGCAGACGGAGCGCTCCGTGAATTTATCGGCGATGCTTCGCAGGAAGGCGAGAGATATTTGCCTGTTTATATGGAGAGCGGCAGACTTGTTTTCGGGCAAGGAAGCGGAGCATCCAGTGAAACGGTAGATATGTATGTCGTGGAAAACAATGCGCAATTTAATTCGTTTGTCAGCTTGCATGAACGGGAAAATTCTGCTATAATAGAAACGGTACAGGAAGCCGGCAATTCGGTCGTATTGCCGGAGAATATAGCGATCGTATACGGGATCAAGGCGGGAGATACTTTGTATTACAGCCATTCCGGGGCAAATGCGGTGGAAGTGAAAGTCAGCGCGGTCTGTGAAAATTATACGGGAAGCTATGTATATATCGGCAAAGCGGCTTACGAATCACTGTTCGGGACGATGCCGTCGCACAACACGGTTTTGGTTAAATCTGGCATAGCGGAGAGCGATACAGAGGAGCTGACGAAGAATATTTTGTCGGAAAACGGCACATCGGGCGTGGAAGTGCAGAGTGTGGAGTTCACGTATTCATCGCAGGAAACGATGGAAGGATTGAGTTCGACGATGGGGCTTGTCATAGCGATCCTGGTGATCAGTGCGGGTGCACTTGCCGCGATCGTACTGTATAATCTTACGAACATCAACATAGAAGAGCGCAGGCGCGAAATTGCGACGTTGCGGGTGCTCGGCTACAGAAAATGGGAGGTCGCGGGGTATATTTACCGTGAAAGCGCGATCCTGACGATAGCGGGGACGTTGCTGGGGCTTCTGCTGGGAATGTTGTTGCATTTGTTTATCATTGACAGGGTCAACAGTGTCACGATGATGTTCGGCAGAGTGATCAGCGGATGGAGTTATTTGTGGGCGTTTTTGCTTACGCTGGTATTTGCGGTGCTGGTGTACGCATTCATGCTGATAAAGCTGAACAGGATCAACATGGCGGAGTCATTGAAATCCAACGAATGAGCGGAGGAATTCGCAGAAATGGATAAAAGAGAAGTGAGGGATGGCCTGATCCGCGAATTATGGCGGATGACGAAAATGGACATCATCAGTCATTTACAGGAATTTGTGGAAGGAGAAACGGCGGCGCTGTGGTATCTGAATACCTGCGGTTACGATCGCGTGACTCCTTCCCAGATCAGCGACAATCTGCAGGTAAGCAGGGCGCGTGCGGCAAATATATTGCGGGCATTGCGCGGGAAGGGATATGTCGAAATGGAGATTGCGTCGGATGATCGCAGAAAGATGGATGTGATGCTGACGGATGCGGGGCGGCGCGCATTGCAGGAGAAGTATGACTTTTTGCTGAAATACTTCGATTTATATGTTGACGTGTTGGGCGAGGAGGATATACTGGATCTGACGCGCCTTTTAAAAAAGACGGTCGATTGCAACGTATTGCTGGATCCGAAAAAGTGTGAAAGCGAGCCGCTCACGGAGGAGAGAGAATGATCGATAACGAATCGGGAGAAGATTATCTGGAAGCGATATTGCGGCTTTCCGCGCGGCAGAAGGATGTGCATTCTGTGGAAGTGGCGCGGGAGCTGAATGTGTCCAAGCCCGCGGTGACGAAAGCGATGCGCATATTGACGGCAAAGGGATATGTGAACATCATAGACAATCACATTCACCTGACAGAGAGCGGGGCAGCCTATGCGGAACAGATATTTGAAAAGCATAAAGTGCTGACAGCCTTTCTGGTAAGGCTCGGCGTCGATGAAGCTACAGCCGAAACCGACGCGTGCAGGATGGAACACCTGATCAGCAAGGGAACGTACGATGCGATCAAAAAATTCAACGCGCAGACCTGAGGTCTGAATAAACAGAAAAAGCGCCCGACGGAGCAATGTTGCTCCGTC
>USSJ01000104.1 GCA_900557285.1 uncultured Clostridia bacterium
CTGATACTCCCCTATAAAAATGGCTATTTATCAACTGTTTGTTGTGACATAGCCTTCCATTAAAATTTACGGAATCTTTCATAGCGCGCTTTTACCAATTCTTCTGCGGGTACTTTCGATTTTTCCGCAAAAAACTGCGCCGCGTCTTTTTTCAGCCCTTCAAAGAACTCATCGGAAAATCCCTTTTCCTCGATAACTCTCTCCACCGCGTGCAAGGAAAGAAGATCCTGCGCCGTCAGCTTCAGGCACTCGCTCGCCTGCGCCACTTTTGCGCTGTCCTTCCAAAGAATCGACGCACAGCCTTCGGGCGAAATCACCGAATATGTCGACGTTTCCGTGATCCAGACTTCATCCGCCGCCGAAAGCCCGAGCGCCCCGCCGCTGCCGCCTTCTCCGATGATAACGGTAAGCGTCGGCGTTTTCAGACGGATCATGTCCATAATGGACATTGCGATCGCTTCGCTCTGGCCGCGTTCTTCCGCGCCGATACCGCAATACGCGCCCGACGTATCCACCAGGCACAACACGGGCCGATGAAATTTTTCCGCTTCCTTCATCAGACGCACAGCCTTCCGATACCCTTCCGGATGCGCGCACCCGAAATTGTGCTCGATCTTGCTGTTTGTATCTTCTCCCTTTTCGATCCCGATCACGGTAACCGGCTTTCCGCAGATATACCCTACGCCGCCGATGATCGCTGCATCGTCCGAAAAACGGCGGTCGCCGTGCAGTTCAATAAACCCTTCCACCAGTTTTTCAATGTATTTGACCGCCGTGGGTCTGCCCTTTTCGCGGCTCTTCAAAACAATTTCGTACGCGTTCATGATCAGGCCTCCGCGCAGTGCAGCTTCAACAGAGCCGCCAGCTTTTCTTTCATTTCCTTGCGCTCCACGATCAGATCGACAAATCCTTTCTTCTGCAAAAACTCCGAACGCTGGAAACCTTCGGGCAGTTTCTGGCGAATGGTCTGTTCGATCACGCGCGGTCCCGCAAATCCGATCAATGCACCCTTTTCCGCCATGATGATGTCCGATTCAAACGCAAACGATGCGGAAACGCCGCCCGTCGTTGGGTCAGTAAGCACCGAAATATACAAAAGCCCCGCTTCGCTGTGCCTGGCAACGGCCGCAGACGTCTTTGCCATCTGCATGAGCGAGATGATCCCTTCCTGCATGCGCGCGCCGCCGCTCAATACGAACCCTACCACGGGCAGTTTCTTTTCCGTTGCATATTCGAACGTTTTTGTGATCTTTTCGCCGACCGTGTGCCCCATGCTGCCCATCATGAACCGATAATCCATCGAAAACACGGCGCACTTCACACCGCCGATCTCCGCTTCGCCGCACACCGCGCCGTCCTGTTCGCCCGTCTTTTCCCGCAAAGACTCCAGTTTCTCGGAATATCCCGGAAAATCCAGTATATTCCCGCCCGTCTCCTCGGCAAACAATTCGCAGAATGTATCCGTACACATAGCGATCCGATCGCGCGCGCTGAGTTTTTTATAATGCCCGCATTTCGGGCATACCCCGAAATTTTCACGCATCTCATCCGAAAGAATGATCTTTCCGCACTTCTCGCATTTTTCCGCCAGTTTGTCCGGTATCGCCGCTTCCGCTATTTTCTGCGGTGCGGTATCTTCCGTCCCTTCCAGCGCATTCTTCGGTTTTTTGAAGAAAAATTTCTTTAAATCCTCAAAGTTCACTTTTCTCTCCTTCCGACAACGTGTCTTACGGACATACGTCCGTACCGACCGCGCCCGTTCCGCCGCTCTCCCCTTTCCGTCCTGTGCCAAGTCCGTCCGTTCTATGTATTAAGACAGCGGAAAAATCTGTTCCGTCAGTAAATTCGCAGTTTTTGCTGCAATTTTTATGAAAAACGTATTTCACAATTGCAGTATATTTATCATTCCTGACAGATTCAACGAATGTTTATTTATAATTTTTCAAGTATTTATCCAGGAAATTCGTGCAATACGTGCCGTCCTTGAATTCGGGCTGGGCAAGAATATCGCTGGAAAGTTCGGCATTCGTATGCACGCCGTCGATGACCAGCTCGCACAGAGCCGCCTGCATTTTGCGGATCGCTTCCGTGCGTTCGCGAGCATATACGATGAGCTTTCCGATCATGCTGTCATAATACGGGGGTATAACATAATCCTGATAAATCGCGGTATCGAACCGCACCCACGGCCCGCCGGGAATGTGCATGAATTTGATCTGCCCGCAGCTGGGACGGAAATTATTGCGCACATCTTCCGAATTGATGCGGCACTCGATCGCACAGCCGCGGAAACGGATATCTTCCTGTTTGTAAATAAATTCAATACCCGCCGCGATACGGATCTGCCACTTGACAATATCGATACCCGTAACATATTCGGTAACCGGATGTTCGACCTGCAGACGGGTGTTCATTTCCATAAAATAGAAATGATTGTCTTTGTCGAGCAGAAACTCGATCGTCCCGAGACTCGTGTAATTCACCGTTTTTGCCGCCAGAACCGCACAACGCATCATCTCTTCGCGCACTTCGGGGCGAAGCGTTACGCAAGGGCTCTCTTCGATGAGTTTCTGATTCTTTCTCTGCATGGAGCAGTCGCGCTCGCCCAGACACACAATATTGCCCTGATTGTCCGCCACGATCTGCATTTCCACATGCTTGACGTCCGTCAGATATTTTTCCAGATAAACTTTTCCGTTTCCGAACGCGCTCTGCGCTTCGCTCGACGCGGTATGCACCGCATTTTCGAAATCCTCTTCCTTCCAGACGATGCGGATCCCGCGCCCGCCGCCGCCTGCGCTTGCCTTCACGATCACGGGATAGCCGATTTCGCCCGCAAATTTTTTCGCCGCGGCAATGTCCGTGATCTCGTCCAGCCCCGGCACGACAGGCACGCCCGCCTTCTTCATCGTGCGGCGCGCTTCGTCTTTGTCGCCCATCTTCGCGATCACAGAATAGTGCGGCCCGATAAACTTGATGTTGCATTTCTCGCAAAGCTCCGCAAAGCGCGGATTTTCACTCAAAAGTCCGTATCCCGGATGGATCGCCTGGCATCCCGTCGCGATCGCAACATCTATGATGGCAGTCATATTCAGATAACTGTCTTTGAGCAGTGCAGGGCCGATACAATAACTCTCGTCCGCAAGATTCACGTGCAGAGCCTGCGCATCCGCTTCCGAGTACACGGCTACGGTGCGTATTCCCATCTCGTTGCACGCGCGTATGATCCGCACGGCGATCTCGCCGCGGTTTGCAATCAATATTTTACTGAACATGGTTCCCTCACTTCAAGAATTTTTCTGCCTTAAGGCTTTCGGCTACTTTTGCCCCGCCGCAGGTCTGTGCCGCACCGGGACGCAGGCTCCTTAGAAAATCTTGAACAGGATCTGTCCGAATTCGACCAACGCCCCGTTCTCCGCGCAGATCTCCACGATCTCCCCGTCTTCTTCCGCCACGACGTCGTTCATCAGCTTCATCGCCTCGATAATGCACAGAGTGTCCCCTTTCTTTACCTTGCTGCCCACCTTCACGAACGGCTCGGCATCGGGAGAAGGCGCCGTATAAAAAATCCCGACCATCGGAGATTTGATGTCGCGGTATTTGTTGTAATCTTTGATCTGCGACGTCTCCTCTTCCTGCGGTTTGCTCTCGGGCAGAGTCTGCACATACTGCACCGCCGCCGGCATCATCGGCGCCGTCGCATTCTCTAAACGGATCGAGTAATTCTCCTCCCCCGTTGTTTCGGATATTTCCATCTTCGCAAGTCCGCTTTCCTTGAATACCGCTATGATCTCGCGTAACTTTTTCTTGTCCATCCGGGTTCTCCTTCCTCTCTTATTTTGTAAAAATTGCGTTTATTTCCCGAAATCCGAATAAACGCAATCGCATGTTCTAAATTTTCTTGAACGCAATGCATCCGTTGTGTCCGCCGAATCCGAGCGACGTCGAAAGTGCATAGCGAAGATCGGCTTTCACCGCCGTATTCGGCGTGATGTCCAGATCGCACTCTTCATCTTTGACGCGGTAATTTACGGTCGGAGGTACGACCCCGTCATGCAGAGCAAGCACCGACGCGATCGCCTCGATCCCGCCTGCCGCACCCAGCATATGCCCCGTCATCGATTTTGTGGACGAAACGTGCAGTTTGTAAGCGTCCTCACCGAATGCGCGCTTGAGCGCCGTCGTTTCCGTCTTGTCGTTGAGCGGCGTGCCTGTACCGTGCGCGTTGACATACACGTCCCTGTCCGCCTTGATACCGCCTTCTTCCGCCGCCAGTTCAATGGCTCTGGAAGATGCGATCGCTTCCGGATTGGGCGCCGTCATATGATATGCGTCGTTCGTGCAGCCGTAACCTACGACCTCCGCATAAATTTTCGCGCCGCGCGCTTTCGCGTGCTCGTATTCTTCCAGCATCACGACCGCGCCGCCTTCACCCATGACAAATCCTGCACGTTCCTTATCAAAAGGAATGGATGCACGGTTCTTGTCCGTACTCTGCGACAACGCCTGGCAGGAAATGAATCCCGCAAAGCACAACGGCGTGATCGCCGCTTCGCTGCCGCCCGCAAGCATTGCATCCGCATACCCGTGTTTGATCACGCGATATGCCTCCCCGATGCTGTTCGTAGACGTTGCGCAAGCCGTTACGATGCCGATGTTCGGCCCCTGCGCATTGTATTTGATCGCCACCGTGCCCGATGCAATGTTGGAGATCATCATCGGCACGAAAAAGGGAGAAATCCTCCCCGGTCCTTTTTCGATGAGTTTCGTATGCTCCGCAATCAGGGTATGAATGCCGCCGATTCCCGATCCGATGTACACCCCGAACCGATCGGGCGCGATACTCTCCGCCGTCATGCCGCTGTCTTCGTATGCCTGCGTTGCCGCCGCAACCGCATACTGGGTGTAAAGGTCTGTTTTACGGACATCTCCTTTCGGCATATACAGCGTCGGATCAAAATCCCGCACCTCGCCCGCCAGCGTGCACTTGTAGTCGGATGCGTCAAATTTCGTGACCGTGTCAATGCCGCACACGCCGTTTTTCATATTTTCCCACGTTGTCTTCACATCATTGCCGAGCGGCGTTACCGCCCCCAATCCCGTAACAACAACTCTTTTATTCATAAAATCTCCTTTTCGCCCGCCTCGTACCTTTGCGAAACGGACAGGATCGTTATTTTCAAATGAAACAGCGAAATTTTTTATTCCGCATCACGCGCACCGCTTGCCGCATAAACAAACGGATACTTTTTTAAAAACTTTTAAAAACCTCAGCGCGTTCCAAAATCACACTTTTGGATAAGCGCACCCCATTTGCCGCATACCTGC
>USSJ01000105.1 GCA_900557285.1 uncultured Clostridia bacterium
CCTGTTTAAAAGCTGTTTAAGGAGAGATAGTCTATATTGCCGCACAGGCGAAGCGGCGGATTTTATCAATATTTATTTTACGTTATTTCTGTTTGTGCTTTTATTGCTTGCCTTTACGCATTTTGCGCATTTTTCAAAGTTTTCCGCTTTTCCAAAACTTCCAAAATTTTCGGATTTTTCAGTGTTTATTCCCTTTCGCAAAGTCTTTTTGCCGCCTTTATTGTGTTTTCGCGGTTTCCGAACGCCGTAAGGCGGAAAAATCCCTCGCCGCAGTCTCCAAATCCGGCTCCCGGAGTTCCTACAATATTATATTTTTCAAGAAGTAGGTCAAAGTATTCCCAGCTTTTCATATTATCGGGGCACTTAAGCCATATATACGGAGAATTTTTTCCGCCTGTATAGAAAACACCCAGTTCGTCCATGCAATCGCACAGTCTTTTCGCATTCCGACGATATACCGCGAGGTTTTCACGGATCTGTTTCTCGCCCTCTTCCGTAAACACGGCCGCCGCGCCGCGCTGCACAATGTACGGCACCCCGTTAAATTTGGTCGTCTGGCGGCGAAGCCAAAGTTTGTTACAGGAAACGCCGTCAAATTTCAGATCGTTCGGCACCACCGTATAGCCGCACCGCGTACCCGTGAATCCCGCCGTTTTGGAAAAAGAACAAAATTCAATGGCACACTCCTTGGCACCCTTCGTTTCATAAATGCTCCGCGCAAGCCCTTTTTCCGAAACAAAACATTCATACGCAGCGTCGTAAAGGATGACGGCGCCGTGCGCACGGGCGTAATCCACCCATGCCTGCAGCTGCTCAGCCGAATACGCCGCTCCCGTCGGATTATTGGGCGAACAAATGTAGATAATATCCGCATTTACCGAATCATCCGGCATGGGAAGAAATCCGTTGTCCGCATTGGCATCGGCAAAAATGATCTTCCGCCCCGCCATGACGTTCGTATCCACATACACGGGATAGACGGGATCCGGTATCAGAACCGTATTGTCCTTATCGAAAATATCCAGAATATTTCCTAAATCGCTCTTTGCCCCGTCCGAAATAAAGATCTCGTTCGCATCCAACGCAATGCCGCGCCGCGCATAATATCCCTGTATACTTTCCCGCAGAAAATCATACCCCTGTTCAGGCCCGTAACCGCGGAACGTCTCTTTCTTTCCCATTTCCGACACCGCTTTCTGCATAGCCTCCACAACGGCAGGCGCCAGCGGAAGCGTTACGTCGCCGATCCCCATGCGCAGTACTTTTGCCTCGGGATGCGCCGCCGAAAACGCGCTCACTTTATGCGCAACCGTGGAAAACAAGTAACTCTCTTCTAAATTCAGGTAATTGCGGTTGAGTTTCATTTCTGCTCCCTCTCTCCGATCCTTTCGTTCAAAAATTACTTATACGTTCTTCTTTTTCTTTGAAAACCGCACTGCCGCCGCAATAAATTCGCGGAACAGCGGATGCGCCGCATTGGGCCGCGATTTGAATTCCGGATGGAATTGCACCCCTACAAAAAAGTCGTTTGCGGGGATCTCCACCGCTTCCACGAGCTTGCCGTCGGGCGACGTTCCGCAGATCTCCATACCGCCCTTTTGTATCGCTTCGCGATAATCATTGTTGAATTCAAAACGATGGCGATGCCGCTCGGAAATATTGTCCTGTTTGTATGCGGCATACATCTTCGTGCCTTTTTTCACTTTGCAAGGGTATGCGCCCAAACGCATCGTGCCGCCCATCTTCACGCCGAGCTGATCGGGCATCAGGTCGATGACTGAGTGCTGTCCTTCGGGATCAAATTCGGAAGAGTTTGCATCCGTAAGCCCCAGCACGTCTCTCGCAAACTCAATGACCGCAATCTGCATCCCCAGGCAAATACCGAGGTACGGGATATTGTTTTCCCTGGCATACTTCGCCGCACAGATCTTTCCTTCCACGCCTCTGCCGCCGAATCCGCCGGGAACGAGAACCCCGTCCACACCGTCCAGAATGCGCGCCGTATTCTCTTCGTTCAGAACTTCACTGTCTACCCATTCGATCTCCACTTTTGCCGCGTTTTCAAATCCCGCATGCGCCAGCGCCTCCGCAACCGAAAGATATGCGTCATGCAGCTGCACATACTTCCCGCACAATGCAATGTGCACCGTCTCGTCGCAATTCTCCGCACGCAGCAGCATCTTTTTCCATTCCGTAAGATCGATCGTGTTTTCTTTCAACCCGAGTTTTCTGCATACGATCGAAGAAAGATTTTCCCGCTCCAGCATCACGGGCGCTTCATACAAAAGCGGAAGCGTCCTGTTCTCTATGACACAATCGGGGTCCACATTGCAGAACATGGCAATTTTTTTCTTGATCTCGTCGGGAAGAGGCGCATCCACGCGCGCGACGATGATGTCGGGCGTGATCCCCATACCCTGAAGCTCTTTGACCGAATGCTGGGTCGGCTTGGATTTGAATTCACAGGAGCCCGAAATATACGGCACCAGCGTTACGTGAATAAAACAGCAGTTGCCGCGGCCCGCTTCCATCGATACCTGGCGGATCGCCTCGATAAACGGCTGGCTCTCGATATCGCCGATTGTTCCGCCGATCTCGGTGATGACGATATCCGCATTGCTCTGTTTGCCGACATTATAAATAAAGGATTTGATCTCACCCGTAATGTGCGGGATCACCTGCACCGTCTGGCCGAGATATTCGCCGTTTCTTTCCTTGTTCAGAACGTTCCAGTATACCTTCCCTGTCGTCAGGTTTGAAAATTTGTTGAGATTTTGGTCGATGAGCCGCTCGTAATGCCCGAGGTCCAGATCTGTTTCCGCGCCGTCGTCCGTTACGAACACTTCGCCGTGCTGATAAGGGCTCATTGTACCCGGATCGATGTTGATATACGGATCCAGCTTCTGAGACGCCACTTTATAGCCGCGCGATTTGAGCAATCTGCCAAGGCTCGCCGCCGTAATCCCCTTTCCGAGTCCCGAAACGACGCCGCCCGTTACAAAAATATATTTCATAATTCCACCTCTCCCGTAAACACCGTTACCGCTTCACCCGTCATAAAGACGGTTTCTCCCACATGAATAATCAGATCGCCGCCGCGCAATTTCACCAGAACATCCTGTCCGTATTCACACACGCCGCAGGCGCACGCCGCCGCAGCTGCCGCACACGCGCCCGTACCGCAAGCCATCGTTTCGCCGCTCCCCCGTTCCCATACGCGCATTTTTAAGGCATTTTTTCCGATTTTTTTAATAAACTCGGTATTGACGCGCTCAGGGAAAATCGGATCGTTTTCAAATTTCCTGCCCAATGTTTCCACATCCGTCGTATCGGGATCCGCAAACACGACACAATGCGGATTCCCCATAGAAACGCAGGTGATCCTGTACTCGCCGCCCGCGACCTTCACGGGGCGGTCGATGACTTCCCCTTCCAGAAGGACGGGAAGCGACTTCGGATCAAAGGACGCCGCCCCCATATCCACGCGCACGAGTTGTACTTGGCCTTCCTCCGCAAAAAGTTTGAGATGCTTGATCCCGCTCAGCGTTTCAATGTCCACATCCGTTTTTTGCACGATCTTGTGATCGTAGAGATATTTCCCCACGCAGCGGATCGCATTGCCGCACATCTTTCCTTCGCTTCCATCCGCATTGAACATCCGCATTTTGGCATCCGCGACATCGCTCTTACAGATCATGACGATCCCGTCTCCGCCGATCCCTTTGTGTCTGTCGGAAAGCCTGACTGCTGCCTTCGCCGGATCTTCCAACTCTTCCTGCAAGCAGTCAAAATAAATGTAATCGTTCCCGGCCCCATGCATTTTCGTAAATTTTTTCAACATACGTATACCTTTTTTTCACTCTCTCAGCTTTCATATGTATTGAGAATGCGCAAGGCGATCTCACGCCTCGGCAACCGTTTATCCATCGCTTGTTTTTCAATAAACCGGTGTGCGTCTGCTTCCGTCATGTTCAGATACTGGATCAGCGCGCACTTGGCACGGTCGACGAGTTTAAGATCGCTGATCGTGTCTTTCAGTTTCCTGTTCTCACTCCGTATCGCGGAAAGCCTCTCCCCTGATTTTACGGCAAAATCCACTGCCGTCAGAAAAACATTGGACGGCGTTTGCAGGGGCAGCACGGGAATTCCCAATCCGGAAAGTTCGTTTTCCGCTTCCTGCCGCCGTGCTTCCTTGATCAGTACCAGGATCCCTGCCGGCGTTTCCAGCGAAAAGCGGCTCACGGTCTGCCGCCATCCCTGCAATCCGGAAAGCACAAATACCGCCGCCGCACACGCCTCACCGTTTTCCCTCTCCGTCTCTTCACGGTTTTCCGTAACCGCCTCGTAACCGTTCTCCCGCAGGATACCGGCGATCTTTTCCGCAGCAGCCGCTGCGTCACAGCAAATCAAAATTCTTTTCATGATCTGTTTCGCCCCCTTCTGCGAAAGCACAAAGCCCGCAAAACCAAAACTCAATTCTGCGTGTACATCTGCTTATAAGGATTGGCACTGTCCGGCGTCAGGCGGTAATAGGTGCAATTCAAATACTTTTCGCTGTCTTTACCGAACTTTGCGCACCATTCGCGCACGAGCTGTGCCGCTTCACCTTCGGGAAGCCGCTCCAGCCGCTCCGCTTTGACCTGTGCAGGAAGGCGCGTGGGGATCTTTTCACAGCGCACATACATCTCGCCGCCGTGCATGCCCGTTCCGCAGAAATTGCCGATGACCGGCTTTTCCTCCTGCAAATCGCCGAGCACGATGATGATTCCGCCCGCCTGGTACTCGCCCAAAAAGCTTCCCGTTCTGCCGCCGATGACCATTACAGGCCTTTTGTCCCTGTAGGCTTTCATGTGAATTCCGGCGCGGTAGCCGGCATTGCCCCGTACGTAAATCTCTCCTCCGCGCATAGCATACCCGGCTGCGTCTCCGATGTTTCCGTGAATAACGATTGTTCCCGCGTTCATAGTATCTCCGACCGCGTCCTGAGCGTTGCCGTGTACCGTTATATCCGCGCCGTTGAGATAAGCGCCGAGAGCGTTTCCGGGAGTTCCTCCGATTTCGATACGCTTGTCGCGCATTCCGGCTCCGATGAACCGCTGGCCGATGCATCCCGAAAGGACGCACTCCTCTCCCGCGGCGCGAATCTGTTCGTTAAGTTCGGCATATCCGAGCTGTGACGCTGCAATATTCATTTATATCACCATAACCTTCCCTTGAATTCATTAGGAGTGCCGTGAATTTTTTCA
>USSJ01000106.1 GCA_900557285.1 uncultured Clostridia bacterium
GGTTGCAATGGCCGCACCCGCAACATTCATGCGGAAAACGAAGATAAAAAGCGGGTCAAGAGCGATGTTGGCAACCGCGCCGATGAGCGTGGTCGCCATTCCGATACCCGAATATCCTTGCGCGGTTATGTATTGGTTCAGTCCTACCGACGTAATGGAGAACAGCGAACCTGCCGCATAGATCAGAAGATATTGTCGGGCGTAACCGTACGTGCTTTCGCTGGCGCCGAACGTGTGGAGCAGGGGATTTTCAAAGAGAAAAACGACGGCGGTAACGATGAGCGCGAGACCGATCAGCGCCGTCAGTGCGTTGGAAAGGATGGCGGATGCCTTGTCTTCCTTTTTTTCGCCTAAAGCCATGGAAAAAAGGGGCGCGCCGCCCGTGCCGATCAGAAAGGCAAAGGAAGAGATAAGCGTGGCGATCGGGGCGCATACGCCCACGGCCGCAAGGGCGGTGTCGCCGATTTGCGCAATGTTGCCGACGTAGATCCTGTCCACAATGGAATATAAAACATTGATAAATTGAGCGATCATGGCCGGGATGACCAATCGCAGTACAGTCGATAAAACTTTCGGGTTTCCTAAATCGAGAGCTTTCATATCTGACTCCGAATGCTTTGATGCGGCATAATGATAGCAGTTTCTTTTTAAGAAGTCAACGGAAAAGAAAGGAAAAAGCGGGGCGGCGGAAATATCTTTTTCCGCCGCCCCGCTTTTAAGCGATCATAAGTTTACAGATAGGATTTAAGAGTCTGTTCGTAACTTTGTTCCATGTGCAAAAGTTCGTCGGCGATCTGCAGGATTTGTTGGTCTGCGCCCTGGCATTCGTTCATGGAACGCGTCAGCGCCGTGATCCCCATGACCGTACCCTGCGTCATCATTTCGGCGATGTGCGCGCGGGAATTGTCTTTAAGAGTGCTCATCTTGATAGAGCCCCACATCATGGCCTTTTTAATGGGACCGGGCTCCTTGATCTCAATATTGTTTTCGCGCGCATACAGAGCCGCTTTTCCCGAAATTTTCTCGTAACCGTCGTGCATTTTTTTGAGTTCTTCTTTCAGCGCTTCGTCTTCCGTTTCGGGCAGAATGTCCGATATGGACTGCAGCGCATAGTGCGTATTCCTGTAAACTTCCGCAAGCAATTCGCTCCCGGATTTGATTTCTTCCATGTTAGCCTCCGTTGCGTTTTCCGCGTTTTCAGTTTGTGCAGGTACGGCTTTTTTTATACATTTTACACCCGTGCTTCTGCGTTTGAGGTCAAAGTTCCCTCCCGAGTGCGGAGTCGTAAATTTGCTGTAATTTTTGTGCCTGCAGGCGGATATCGTAGCCTGCTTCGCGCAGTTTTCGTATGCCGCCGCTCCTGCGTTCGCGCGGCAAAAGCATACGCTTTGCCCACAATTCGGCATCGAGGGGCAGAAATTCGGCAAAGCGGCAAATGTCCGCGCCGCGGTCGATCCTGTCCGAAAACAGACAGGGCAGATCTGCCGCCTGCGCTTCCGCCGCCACGACGGGCAGACCTTCGTAAAGCGACGGCAGAACAAACACGTCTGCCGCCTGATACCACGGCAGCGGATCGCAGGGCGGAACAAACCGCACCTGATTTCCGATTCGGAGAGTTTCGGCCTGTTTTTCCAGTTTCACCCGCATATCCCCGTCGCCGACGAGTACGAGCACGGGCATTTTGTTTAGCGGGGGCTGGTTTGCGGAAAACCTTTCGGATGATCGGATCATTGCGCAGAGCAGTGCGAAGGCGTGAAGCAGAAAGGAAAGGTTTTTTTGCGGGGCGAACCTTCCGACAAACAAAAACGTATAGCCGCAAAGGTTGAATTTTTCGCGCAGAGCTGTCCGCCGTGCGGCGGGCAAAGGCTTAAACTTCTCAAGGTCGATCGCGTTCGGGAGCAGGATCGCCTCATCGGCGCGATCGCGGAACAGGCTTTGTGCCGCAAGTTTCCCGCAGGCAATGAGCAGGTTCGCATCTTTTGCCGCAAACGGACGCAATGCCGCTTTGATCGGAAAATGATCGGAATTTTTGTCAAAAGTGCTGTGCGCATGGCAGATACGGACGGGTATTCCCGCCTTTTTTGCGGGCGCAAGAGCAAAGGCGGAAAGGACGGTCATGTGCGAATGTGCTACGGCATAGTTTCCTTCGCCGAACAGTCGTTTCAAAGCAGGCATGGCTCTATAAAAACGGGTATCCAGTCGGGGGATGGTAAAAATGCGCGATTCGGGATCGATCTTATGCAGCCGTTCTTTCAGCGACGGAAAAAAATTTTCTTCCGTTTTTTTGTACTTTTCGGATATCGGGCTTTCGGCTGAAGCGGATCCGAAAGCAGAGGATTCGCTTCGGCATAAACGGCCGTCTGCTTGAAAAGCGGTGTTTTTTTCTGTTTTCGGGAAAGATTCATAAGTAAAAAAGTCAAAGCGCCAGCGCGACTTGTCCATGTGCCGGTAGTAATTGAGAATGCTTTCCGTAACGCCGCCCAAAGAACTGTTTCCGATAATTTGTGCGGCTTTCAGTCTGCCGTTTTCAAAATAGGGATAGGTCATGGCATTTACCTGTCTGCAAAAGAGGAGCGCAAATGCGCCACCGTTTTGGGTTGTACGGTATAACAGCGCTTGACTTCCCGCTTTAAACGCCTGTATTCCTGCCTGCTGACGGGGCGAAGATATCGCGCTTCTCCGAACAGGATCACGCCCAACGTTCGGAAAAAAATTTTTATATCCAGCCCGAAGGAGGCGTGCATCGCATAATAGGCGTCGTAATACTTTCTGTCTTTCATGTCGAGATATCCGTTTCCGCACACTTGCCCGAGTCCCGTGATTCCCGGGCGTATCTCAAATTTTATGAGTTCCCACGGCTCGTAATCGCTGTCGTAAACGGGCAGAAGGGGGCGGGGAGCGATCAGGCACATATCGCCTTTGATCACGTTGATCAGCTGCGGCAGTTCGTCCATTTTAAATTTTCGCAAAAATTTTCCGACTTTTGTCAGGTGCGGATTATCGTCGCGGATCACGCTGGCATTTTTGTCAAAAACAATGTCCTCGCTGACCATGGTACGGAATTTGTAACAGTAAAATTTTTTTCCGTATCGGCCCGTGCGGCGCTGTTTCAGGATAACTTTTCCCTTGCTTTCGAATTTTACGGCGATCGCCGCTCCCGCAAACAGGGGGGACAGAATGATCAGCCCGATCAGTGCCAGAAAAAAATCTGCAATATATTTGAATTTTATGTATGCCCTGTTCATCCCGCAACCGCCTTTCTTTTGTCTTTCCGCATACTGTATTTGCGGATAATTTCTGTTATTGTCAGTTTGTGTCAAATCGCGTCCGAATATGCGGGAAAGGAAAAGACAGAAAACGGGCGCGGAACAAACAAGCGTTCCGCGCCCGTTAAATCTTTACGGATGTTTTGTCGAATTTTGCCCAAATTTTCCAAATCTGCAAAGTTTGGGAATATCTTGTTAACCTTTTATAAAAAGACCCGCCGCGCATCGCGCGGCGGGTAAATATTTTTTCAATGGAATTATGCGTCGTCTCTGGTATGGGTCGCGGAAGTGAGCGTATAGACCATTCCGAATGTAAGGCCTGGAGACTCGATCCGCAGAGGCAGGGCATAATAATCGCTGCGCGTGTCGGAAGTTTTCTGGGCGATCAGCATTTTATGCGCAGCCCCGTTGTTGGATCCGTTGCCCGATAAGGAGATGGACACATTGGCACAGCTGATGCTCTGATCGGAAAGCTGTGTGCCGTCGAGAAGGAAATTGCCTTTGCTCTCCACGATTTCCGAGCAGGAAAGCGTCAAATCCAAAGTATTGAGCGCCGTACTCACTGCGATCGTTGCGAGCGTGTTGGAACTGTTTTCCGAATAATTGATCCCGCGCGCCGCAAAGAAAATCTGCGCTTCGTCGATGAACGTGTAATTCTTCTGAAGATTGGAGATCTTGGCGTCGATGGGCGTCGTAGCGGTTTTGGACAGCGTATCGCTTACTTTACGATCTTCATCGGAAAGATCGCCCCAAAGATCGGTACGCTTGACGGTCGCGTTTTTGCATTCCGCATCGTAATCGATTTCGCAGGAATAATAGTAGAGATCCACGTGATTCCCGTTCATGCTTGTGGGCGAATAGGAAAACATGGTCGTTTTGCTGTAAATGGGCTGCAGATCTTTGTCCGCCGTATTGAAATATACTTCGCGCACGATCGATGCGGGATCGTCGGCATCGCTTTCCGCCGTGTCGTTCGCACCGCCGAAGGCGACAACTTTTGTTTCATTCCCGCTCGCATCTACATAATAATAAGTGGCGCTGAGAGTAAAAGTATAGGTCAGTTTATAGACGTTCGTATAATTCTGACCGTTGCGTGAAAAACTCGTTTTTTGGGTTTCCAGCACAAGACTGCTGTTATCGGTATCGACTTCCACTTTGGAAATGCTGTCTTTCATGTCATTGGAAGTGGTGCCGACGCTGTACACAAGTTTTTCATAGTAAGCAGGGTCGTCGATGCTGCTCGGATTTTTCAGCCAGTTCGCGGAAAAATCGGTAGGAACCATAGCGGAGCAAGCGGCAAACAGAAACACGCCGCACAGCAAAACCGCCAAAATTGCTAATTTCTTTTTCATTTTTCCATACTCCGTTGCTTTCAGACAAAAGATTTCGGATATCAGTATAGCATAAACGGCGGATTTTGTAAAAACAAAATGCGGGCAAATACTTAAAAAATCGGTGAAAATATGTTATAATGAAGAAAACATTCCAAAAATACTGGCCGAACGGCGGGGAAAAGAACATATGAAAGTCAGGATATACATTGCGCCGACACTGTCGGCGCTGACAAATCATTTGAAAAAACTTGTGCGAGGGCGCAAGGTTCTCGTGTTCTGTGAAGACAGGCTGACGCTGGAAGCGGAAAAGGCGGTGGCCTCGGCGCAGGGGGCGGTATTTGATGTATCGGTAACGACGTTTGCCCGTTTTCTGGATGACGGCACGCCGCGAAAAGTAATTACAAAACAGGGGTCGGTGCTGGTCGTAGGGGGGATCGCTTCGCGGCTTGCGGGGGAGCTGAAGTGTTTTGGGAAAAATCCGTCGGGGTGCGCGGCGAGTCTGTACGAGACGATCGCCCAGCTTCGCGCGGCGCTGGTTGGTGGCCAGATTCATGCCAAAGCCGAACTCGGCGTTGTCCTCAAAGAGGCTGTTCGCCCAGGCCGGGCCC
>USSJ01000107.1 GCA_900557285.1 uncultured Clostridia bacterium
CCCGCCGTTCCCGGCGCCAATCACGACCGCATCATACTTTTTCATGCCTTCCTCCTGATTTTTTACGGCTTACGCCGCCTTTTTTTCTATTTCCCTTTACGCACGTTCTGCAGAATTCCGTAATATACATCGTGCAGAATCCCGCGAATCCGCTCCGCCGTAAACCGCGCCGTCCCCGTCGCGATCATCGTCGCTATCCCGTGCGAAAGCATCCACATCTCTTCATATACGTTTTGCGCGTCTTTCCCGGAAATATTCTCCGTCTGCTCGATAACGCTCAACACGTACGGCATTTCTCTATGCGCCGTGAGTATGTCTTCCCCATCCTCACTCATGAATAACAATTTGAAAAGCTCTTTTTCTTCCGCGGCAAACCGTATATAATTCAAGCCCACCGATAAATACGCCGACGCCCCTTCCTGCGGCTCCCGCAGATACTCTCCGAACCTTTGCATCGCTGCGTCCCGCACCGATCGGCGTACTTCTTCCATATTCTCAAACGCCCAGAATATCGGCTGCGTCGAACACTTCAGCTTCGCCGCCAAAGCCTTCGCCGTCAATCCCGCTATCCCGCGCTCACGAACCAGTTCCGTCGCCCCTGCCTGTATGTCTTGTTTTGTCAGTTTCGCTTTCGGAGGCATTCCTGTACTTCCTGTCTGTATTATATAACGTTCGTTATATTACATACATTATATAACGTTTTATTGCGCCTGTCAATAGAAAAATAAAAAATTTTTTTTTTAAAAAATATTGTAAAAAACCGACTGTTTTTGTATAATGTTTTTAAGAGCCGATCCGCACAAAAAATTTCTGCGGCATCCGCAAAAAAATACAGTGCGGTTCGTTCTAATACTGTTTCCTCTACGGCAAAGCGATGGCCACCGCGTGCCAAAACGAACCGTGCGGCAAAGCGATGATTGTTGTCGTACGGCGGAGCGATGACTGCCGCGTGCCAAAGCGAACCGTGCGGCGAAGCAATGATTGCTCTCATGCGACGGAGCGGTACCATGCGGCGAAGCAATGATTGCTGTCATACGGCGGAGCGATGACTGCCGCGTGCCAAAGCGAACCGCGCGGCGGAGCAATGATTGCTCTTATGCGGCGGAGCGATGACTGCCGCGTGCCAAAACGACCCGTGCGGCAAAGCGATGATTGCTGTCGTACGGCGGAGCGGTACCATGCGGCGAAGCGAAAAGGAAAAAATATGGATAAAAATTGTACTTACATTGTGACCGGTTGCACCGGATTTGTCGGGAACGTACTCACTAAAAAGCTTTTAGAGGAAGGTCTTGCCGTAAGAGGCTTGGCGCGCAGTCCTCAGAAAGCCGAACGGGTCTTTCAGGATAAAAAACCCGAATTCGTGTTCGGCAATATTTCCGATGAAAAAGATGTGGAATCTTTGTTCCGCGGAAACGGCCCTTTTATTGTGATCCACACGGTCGCGAAAGTCACGATCGGCGAAGGATCCCAAAAAGAATTGCAAGACGTAACGGTAAAAGGGACTGAAAACGTTGTCCGCGCCTGCTGCCGCCATAACGTTTTGAAACTCATTCATATCTCTTCGACCGAAGCGATTCCCCGAGGCCTTATTTTAAAAGAAGATATCAGCAATTATGTACCCGATCCCGCCAAATCGCGGAAAGGATACCCGCGTGCCAAAGCCGAAGCCGACGCCATTGTACTGCGCGCCGTAAAAGAACACGGTCTGAACGCCAGCATTCTTTTATTTGCCAGCGTGATCGGCCCCGGCGACTACGGAAACGGACATATGTCCCAGATGTTCATCGACTTTCTCGAAGGCAAACTCCCCGCTTCCGTCCGCGGCGGATACAACGATTTCGATATCCGCGACGTTGCGGATGTTCTCCCCGCCATCCTGGAGCGGGCCGCCCCCGGCGAAAGTTATATCTTTGCAAACCGTCCCGACCGCATCGACGAAATTCTGAACATTGCCGCCGATCATGTTGGCAAGAAACATCTGCCTGCCCTGCCTCTCTGGTCCGCCTATCTCGGTCTCCCGTTTCTCTGCCTGTGGGCAAAACTTCGCAAAAAACGCCCGCTCTATACGGCCGCCGCCTTGGCTGCCATCCGCGAAAAGGCCGATTTTCCCATCTCCAAAACAAAAGAAACGTTTGGCTTTTCTCCGCGGCCCCTCTCTCAGACAATCACGGATCAGTTGGACTTTCTTGTCCGAACAGGCAAAGCAAAAATAAAATCATGAAAATTCTTCTCATCTATTATACCGGTACCTATAACACGCGCTATTTGACCGATCGGGCTCAGGACCTGTTCCTTGCACACGGTCACAGCGTCGAACGCGTCGAGATAAAGCGCGGTATCCCCGCCGTTTGCACGGAAGGCTATGACCTGATCGGTTTCGGCTACCCCATTTACGGGTTCAACTCGCCCCTGCCGTTCAACCGATACGTCCGAAAACTGAATATATCTGCCGGGCAGAAATTCTTTATTTATAAAAACAGCGGAGAAACGTTTGCCGCCAACAACGCTTCCAGCCGCATTCTCCTGCGCCTGATGAAAAAAAGAAAAGCCGTCTTTGCGGGAGAATATCACTTTGTCATGCCCTACAATATCCACTTCGCTTTCGACAAAAATTTTGTCCGCGAAATTTTAGACAAAGATTTTAAACTTCTGAAAATCATGTGCCGCGAACTGGAATCCGGATCTGTAAGGAAAATTCCCGCCAAGCCGATCTATAAGCTCGCTTCCGCTGTCGTTTCCGTGCAGAAAGCGGGCGGCGCCGTCAATTCTTTTTTCTACCGCGCCGATATGGATTCCTGTATCCGCTGCCTGAAATGCGTCCGCGATTGCCCGGAAAACAACATCCGATTCGAAAAAGGAAAAATCCGTTTCTCTCATCACTGCGATATGTGTATGCGCTGTTCCTTTTTCTGCCCTGCAAATGCCATACGCATCGGACTTCTGGAAGACTGGAAAGTCAACGGCGATTACCGCCTGCACGAAATCGAGCAGATGCCTTTGCCCGAAAAATCTTTCATCAGTCCCGATACGCGCGGATTTTTCCGCTGTTACCTCAAAACCTTTGACGATATCGAAAAGGATTATGCAAAACTTTTCCCCGATGACAGTCACGATCCCCTGACGCCGCACCGATCCTGATCAAGACCTGCCGGCAACGGCTCCTGCCTGTTCTTTTCAGGCCTTTCCGATGAACAGTCGGCAATCGCCCCTTTCGCCGCAATCCTCCAAAATATGCGGAAAAAAAGAAGATCAATATGCGTGACACAGTACTCTGTTTATAACGCGTTTTAAAATCATACAAAAGCAAAAACGATCGGAGCGCGCAAAATTTTGCGATCTCCGATCGTTTCTTATAAACTGAAAAGTATCTCTTTTAATTGCGAAAACGATTCGGCAAACCGTTCCGCGCCCGCTTCCAGCAGCTGCTCCTTCGTGCGGTATCCCCACAGTACGCTCACGCTCCGCATACCGGCATTGTGAGCCGTCTGCACATCCGTGTCGCCGTCCCCTACAAACACCGCGTCTTTTTCCGAAACACCGAGTTCCTTCAAAACCATGCGCGTGCTCGTCGGATCAGGCTTGACGGGAATTCCGTCCCGATTCCCGAAAATCACGTCAAAACCGAAGTCTTTCAAAAGTGTTCTTCCCAAAACATCCGCCGCCTGCTGCGATTTATTCGTAACCACGGCAAGTTTTATTCCCGCTTCTTTCAGCGCGTCCATGCACTCTTTTTCCTGCGGAAACGTCCTGGTATGTTCATTTTTACAACAAAAATGGATCGGGCAGTAAACATTCCGATAAAAATATTCCGCCTGCCCGCGCTTTTCTTCCGGCAACGCACACTCCGCAAACTGCAAACCGCCATGCCCCACATATGCCTGCGTCTGTTTCAGCGTGATCTTCGGGCAGCCGTATTTTTCCAACGCCGCATTCATGCACGCATTCAGATCCGGCAATGTGTCCAGTACCGTTCCGTCCAAATCAAAAATGACCGCTTTTATCATAAGTTCCGCCCGTCTGTCCTCTACATCTTTTCCGGTACGCCGATCCCCAACAGCCCCAACGCGTTCTTCAACGTGATCAGCGTCGCTTCCGTCAACGCCAGACGAAATTCCCGCGTTTCCTTTTCCGCGTTCAGGATCGAACAGTCAAAATAAAATTTATTATACACCTGCGCCAGATCCACGGCATAGCGCGCAATCAGGCAGGGTTCGTATTTTTCCAGCGCATCGTGCAGTATGTTCGGCAGATCTGCCAGCCGCTTGACAAGTTCAAATTCCTGCGGGCAGATCTCTCCCGCTTTCCAGGACGCCGCCTTTCCGCCTTTTTCCAGCACACTGTTGGCGCGCGCGCAGGTGTACTGCACATAACAGGATGTCTCGCCTTCAAAATTCAGCACTTTATCGTACGAGAACGTGATGTCCTTGATCTTGTTGTTATACAGCGCCCCGAAGATCACCGCCCCCACGCCGACCGTCTTGGCAATGGATTCTTTGTTCTCCAGCGAAGGGTTCTTTTCCGTGATGATCGTCAGCGCTTTTTGCACGCATTTTTGTATGACGTCCTCCAAATATACGACTTTTCCCTTGCGCGTGGACATCGATCCGTCTTCCAGCGACACCATGCCGTAGGCGACGTGCACGAGCGAATCCTTGGTCACGCCCGCCATCGCGAGCGAACGCGCCGCGATCTCCGACCAAACGTCGATGTCGTTTTTCGTGTAACCGACGACGGTCAGTTTGCCCGTCGTGCCGCTCGACGCATGCACTTCGACTATATCGCTCTGCGGCGCCGAATAAAACCCGAACGGGTACGCCGACCGCAGGTCATGCTTTACCGTAAAAGGCAATTTACTCAGATCCGCTACACTCCTGATATCCGAAGGCTTGATCTTATATTCGTCCATTTTTGCGCGGTACGGTTTGCAATTATTATAAACAAGCTCGACCGTTTTGCGCAATCTCTCGCTCTGCAGATTTTCCATCTCCGAACGGGACAGACATTCATATTCCGGCTGATAAATATAATCTTTGAGTTTACCCTTCATTCTTTTCCCCTTTTGATTTTAAACTGCGGCATACCCCAGCTCAAATGCCTTTTTATTCATTTCGACCGTCTCTTGCGGAATGCTCGAAAGCAACGCCGCTTCAAACGCATCTTTTTCATAACCAAGCTTTTTGCAAA
>USSJ01000108.1 GCA_900557285.1 uncultured Clostridia bacterium
CATAATCGGCGGAAGGAAATGTTAAAAATTTTCAGTCGGATTTGTCTTTTGTATGAAAAGAGCGGGAAAAAAACGGAGGGTATGTTCGGAAATGACAGGAATGGAAGTTGCGATCGTCGTTGTATGCATATTGTTTGCGGTTGCGATGCTGGCTGCGATCATTGTAAAAGGCATATCGATGGCAAAGCAGGTGCGGGCGTACAAGGAAGAGATCAGGAAGATCGAAGACAGCGATAAATACCTGCTGGATATTGTACAGGACGGAAAAGTGGTTCGGATAGAGTGTAAGGATGTCAACAGTGAGAATGTCGAGCTCGTTTCCAACGCAGGGAAGGGGGAATAAACGGATATGCAAGGAATGGAATTATTTTACTTGATCATCAGTTGTGTTTTTATCGTACTGCTTGCAGTAGCGATCGTGATGTGGGTAATTGACGGACAAATGGAAGCGAAGCGCAGGAATGCGATTGCGGACAGGATCAAGAGCGGCAAGGGGCTTCGTTTGGAAAGCGATGATCTGATCTTGAAAGTACAGGACGGAAAAGTTCTGATCTGTGACAGTATGCCGCAGGTTGCGGAAACGAAGGCGGCTGTTGCGGAGGAAGATTCGTCGGTGCTGCAGCCGATGAAGGATGAAATGGCAGCGGCGTCGGGAGATGATTCGTATAAGACGGAGAAGCTTGGCGAATTGCAGGAGCTTGTAGACCGTTACGGAGAGTTGACGGATAAGAGCATTGTATTCGAGTCCAACAAACAGGAAAAAGAGACGTTTATCGATAAATATGCCGCATTATCGGCGGAAGCGAGAACGCGGTACGATTCGATTGTTGCGTACATACTGGCAAATCCGGATTGCAAGAAAGTAGAAGCGAGCAATGCAGTGACATTCAAGTGCAAGACGGATAAGATCGTGCGTGTCATGATCAAGCGCGGTGTCGTGATTTTGAATTTCCTGCTGGCGAATACGGATTTGAACCGTTTTGTGCGGGAAGAAGGTATTAAGGCGATCAAAATCAATCCGGTTGTAATCAAATTGGAAACGGATTCGGATCTTGTGCTTGCAAAGCAGACTGCGGACATCACGATTGAGAACATCCGTGAAGAACAGCAGTACCGCAAAGAACGCAACAGAGAGTTGCGTCGTCAGCGTTACCGTCAGAAAGAAGATCAGACGGCGGAAGAGGCGTAAGCGCACGGAAACGAAATACTTGAGATTATTCCGATAACAAGTGGCACCGTATTCTGCCGCATTTGGCGGAATACGGTGTTTTTATTGAGCCGAAAGGCTCAGTTTTGAAAGGTTTTCAATTTTTGCGGCGAAAAAAGAATAGAAGGAGAAAAATTATGTTGAAAAAGATGAAAAAAGCATTTACGATCACCGAACTTGTCATCGTAATTGCGGTTATTGCGATTCTTGCGGCTGTTTTGATCCCGACCTTCACGACGGTCGTCAACAATGCGAACGAAAGCGCGGCAATGCAGGAAACCAAGAGCGAATGGACAAACTGCTCCGCTGAAATTGTTACGACAGTGGATGCTTCGAGCATGAATTATCTTATCGTTCATGAAGGGTATGCATTTATCGTTTTGAATGGCAATCTCGAAGTAGATCCGCTTATGGAAAATGTTACAACGATCGAGGGAACAGTAAAATATAATGATACTACCACTTATACTGCGACAAAAATCCTTGGATTTAAAAAAGACGGAACTGTTGTTAATTCAGGCGAAACCGTTCCGGAAGATGGATATGCATTTTCCAGTGGGTTTGATGTTTATTCTTTGACGCTTGCTTAATCCATAACCAGCTCGAGAAGAGCAAAGCCTGTGAAAGCAGGGAATAAAATAAATAAGGCGCTGTTCCGCACCGCAAGCGCGGAACAGTCCAAAATACGGAGAAGTGCAATAACGCCGCAATTGTACGATCCGGACATTTGAGAAAAAGAAGGGGGGTCTGATATAGTAATCGGGATTTCCCTTTTTTCATAATATCGGAGAAAGGTCTAAATACTGAAAAAAAGAGAAGGAAGCGTGTTATAAACGAACAAAATGAGTGGGTTGGCACTGTTTTTTTCAGAAAAAAACGGTTTGGAATAAAAGAAATGCGAAAAAATATTCGAAGTCATACAAAATTTCGCCGTGCTTTTACGCTTGTGGAGCTGATCATTGCGATAGCGCTGTTTGCGATTGTGGCGGGATTAGTGATATCCTTCATAACATATATTTCAGGATTCAGTGCAAAAACGGAAGCGCAAAGCGATCGTGTTTCGGCGCTGGCGCAGATACGTTCCGAGGTAGATTATTGGTTTTCCGCATTTGATTGCGAGGATTACGAAATCACATCGGGTTCGGACGGAACTGTTTTGGTGCAGGCTGTGCCGTCGGGGGAAACGGGCGTTGTGTATGAGATCCGTTTTGAAAGGGGCGAAAAAGAAAATACGGCAGTGTTCACATATCCGCAGGAATTCGGCCGCGGTACGGTGCAGGAAGGAAGTGCGGGATCGGCGGCAGTGGTGCGTATCAATGCGTATACATACACGGGAATTCGGATCGAAGAGCAAACGGACAATTTTGATTATACGGCGGGAAGCGGATCGGAAGATTCGTTCCGTTTTACGATATATTTGCGGGTATCGGGCAGAACTTTTGCCTGTGAAATACTGGAAGGGGGTGCGGAGTGAAAGCAATTTCGGCGCGTAGCCGCGCCTATTCATTGGTAGAAGTTATCGTTACCATGGCATTGGTGATCATGCTGTCGGCGGGCGGGCTTGCGTCGGCGATGGTTGCGGCGCAGGTACAGGCGAAGTCGTCGCAGACTTTGGAATGTACGGCGGCGGCAGACGAAGTGTTATCGGTAATGGACAGCGTAGGGCGCTTTGCGGCGCAGAATACCGACGCGCAAAATCGTCAGGCGGGAATTTTCGCGGCGTTTGCGCAGGATTTTGCGTTTGCGTTCCGTTGCGGCATTCCGTCAAAGAGCAATCTGGAAAATGCGGTTTCGGACTGGTCGGAAACGTTGTCGGCGCAGTATGATGACGGCGGGTCTTTGGCGCGCGGTCTTACGGCGGCATATACGGCGTCTGCGGCGTCTTATGAATACGATTATACGGACGGAAACCTGAAACTCACAATACGTCTGCGATTCGGCGGTTCGTCGGGAGAAGTCGGACAGGACACATACACTGTGCGTGCGGAATGCGGAAAGGCGGCTCCGATCGAACTTACGGGGGTGATCGCATGAAACGGAAATTTTCGCGCGCATTCACGATCGAATATGCGATCGTCCTGATGGTGATCGTGATCGCATTCACGGGTCTGTTGCTTTCGCTGGCGATGGTGACCAACAATTACAGCAAGGCATACGAAGAATATCTGGATTTCAAGCGCGATCTTGACGCGTTGGGGGATTCCTTTATCAGCGGCGAGAGCAGCATCGAAGAACTGCGCGGTTCGGCTTTGCTTAAGGAGCATGATCTTACCATAGACGATGCGTCCGTCGACGCACAAATGCTGATCGTTCGTCACGGAACAAACGGGACGGTGGCGCTGACGGTACAGCTTTCGTCGGGAGCTGTCGTCCGGTACATATACGGCTCCGCGGTTCAGGCGCCGTAACGGATCAAGTGCCGTGAAGGGAAAATCAAAGGGAAAAATATGGAGCAGTATTACTATATTACGGCGTGCGTGATGTTTGCGGTATTCGGGCTGTGCATCGGCAGTTTTTTAAACGTTGTGATTTACCGTTTGCCGCGCGGCATGAATCTTGCAAAGCCCGCGTCGCACTGTACGACCTGCGGGCATAAACTGGCATGGTATGACAACATACCTTTGCTTTCGTATATGATTCTGCGCGGGAAATGCCGTTATTGCGGCGCGCCTGTTTCGCCGCGGTATTTCGTAGTGGAACTTACAAACTGTGTTTTATGGCTGATGTGCCCGCTCACGATGTATTTCAGCCGCGGCGTCTGGTTTTCGCTGGTGTGTGCATTGGCGATCTCGCTTCTTTTGACGATGTCGCTGATCGACATGGAAAACTTGTTTATACCCGACAGCCTGCAGATATGTTTTTTTCTGATGGCATTGGCAGTTCGATAAAATCTGCTTGTTCTGTCTGCATTTGATCTAAGCATGCTTTTCGAACACGCCGGAGTCGATAATAATAATTGGCTTTTGTAATATTGTTTTGAGCACACCATGTTTCAACGTCCATTCCTCTTGGACGATTCTTACAATCCCGCACCTGTTCTGCCCACTGTTGAAGTCTGACCTGTTCCGCTACAAGACTGGTTTGTGTAGTCATAACTCACCTCCTGAGTATAGCCGGTCAAAAAAGTTGAGTACTTAACTTTTTTGACTGACTATCTTTGATGAGTGTAATTATGCCATAATAGATTCGAGTATGAAAGGTACTTATGTTCTACCGTTTACGTCACTACTACACTATCCCTCAACATAAATTGGGAATTTTTATCATTTCACAAAAAAGACGGGGGTGTCGCAAAATCATCAAATTAGATGATTGAGCGATGCCCTCGCTTTATATGTGTAAAAAACCGGAAAGAATCTTTTGAACTGTTAGATCTTTCTGGTTTTTTACGTACTTTAAGCAGTTAGTCTATGAAAAATAGGTTAGCTGCTTTTTTTTCGCCTCAAAAACAGTTATTTTTGAATCAGTTATAATTATTTTATAAAATTCATCATATTACCGCTGGATAGTTCTATGCCAAATTGCACATTATAACATACAGAACAGGAGGAATGCTTATGACATTGGAACAGGTTGTACTGACAATGATTAATGACAAAATGCTTGATAATGGACAGATTTCCGAAAAACTGCACAGCAGTATCCAGAAAGACATTATAACCTTGAGTACATTCAATACAGCAGTCGCGAAGAATGGAGAACAGATGGACAGTTCAGATGAATATTGCCAGCGAATCAGTTGATTGGAAAGGAATAAGATGGATATTTATGCAACACGTGAGGAACTGAAATCCCGGCAGAAAAATATATTTGATCTGAAACTGAATGTGGCGTATTATGCCCGAGTCAGTACGGATAAGGAGGAACAGAAAACCTCTATTGAGCATCAGTGGACTTTTTTTGAACAACTGATTTCAGACGTAAAGAATTGGACGCTTGTGGATGGTTATATAGACGAAGGAATCTCCGGT
>USSJ01000109.1 GCA_900557285.1 uncultured Clostridia bacterium
TTCAAAAATACAGCGGTCAGTGTATGCTGAAATTGCAGTCAAAATTGGCGCGGAATTTTAATACAATTTCGTTGACAAAATCAAAAAAAACGGTTATACTGTATGTGTAAAAAGCAAGACGGCACAAGATATTGTGTATCTGATAAAAGGCTTTTCGCGACTGGTGGATTTTGCAGATAAACTGCGTGGGAGCGAGAAGTGTCGGAAGCCGACCACCTGGGCAGCATAAAATAGGCTGTCCGGGCTTTTTTATTCTCGAAAAGGAGACGAAGGAAATGAGCAAAGAATTCAAAGCAGGCGAATATGAAAACAAGATTGATGTGCGTAGCTTTATTCAGGCAAATTATACGCCGTATGAAGGGGACGACAGCTTTCTTTGCGGGCCGACGAAGCGTACAAAGAAGTTGATGGAGAAAGTCAATGCGCTTTTGAAAGAGGAGAGTGAAAAGGGCGGCGTACTGGATGTGGATACGGAGCGGGTTTCGTCGCTTTTGACGTATCCTGCAGGATATATCGATCGGGAAAATGAAATTATTGTCGGTTTGCAGACGGATGCGCCTTTAAAACGCGGGGTGAATCCGTTCGGCGGGATCCGTATGGCGCGTCAGGCGTGTGAGGCATACGGTTATAAACTTTCGGATATCGTAGAGACAGAATTCAGCTATAAGACCACGCATAATGATGCGGTGTTTCATGTATATACGGATGAAATGAAGGCGGTTCGTCATGCGGGGCTGCTGACGGGACTTCCGGATGCATACGGGCGCGGCAGGATCATAGGTGATTATCGGCGCGTTGCGTTGTATGGTGTCGATAAACTGATTGAAGAAAAAATGAAAGACAAAAAGGCGTACGGTGAAAAGCTGATGGATGAGCAGAATATTCGTACGCTGGAAGAGTTGTATAAACAGATCGATTTTCTCAAGAAGCTGAAAGAGATGGCAAAGATGTACGGGGTAGATATTTCTGCACCGGCGCAGAATGCGAAAGAGGCGATCCAATGGACGTATTTTGCTTATCTTGCGGCGATCAAAGAACAGAACGGCGCGGCAATGAGCCTGGGAAGAGTTTCCACGTTTTTGGATATTTATATGGAACGTGATCTGGAGAACGGGACGCTTACCGAGGAAGCGGCGCAGGAACTGATCGATGATTTTGTAATAAAACTCAGAATCACGCGGCAGCTTCGCACTCCCGAATACAATGATCTGTTCGGCGGGGATCCGACCTGGACAACGGAGAGCGTCGGCGGCATGGGTGAAGACGGAAGGACGCTTGTAACGAAGACGAGTTATCGGATTCTGAATACGTTGTATAATCTCGGAGCTGCACCGGAACCCAATCTTACGATACTTTGGTCGGAAAATCTGCCGGAACCGTTCAAAAAGTTCTGCGCGAAAGTTTCCATCGATACGGATTCGATCCAGTATGAGAACGACGATCTGATGCGTCCGATCTACGGGGATGATTATGGCATTGCGTGCTGTGTATCGGCGATGAAGATCGGTAAACAGATGCAGTTTTTCGGCGCTCGTTGCAATCTTGCGAAACTTTTGCTTCTTGCATTGAATGGCGGCAAAGATGAAAAGAGCGGAAATCAGCTCGCACCCGAAGGAAAGAATTTTGAAGGCGTCCTGGATTATAAGGAAGTGCGCGAAGCTTATCATAAGTACATGGCATGGCTTTGCAGACTGTACGTGAACACGCTGAACGTAATTCACTATATGCACGATAAATATGCGTATGAAAAGATCCAGATGGCTTTGCATGATACGGAAGTGGAACGTTTTCTGGCTTGCGGTGTGGCGGGCCTTTCGGTTGCGGTCGACTCACTGTCGGCGATCAAATATGCAAAGGTAACTCCTGTTTATAACGAGCAAGGCATCATATGTGACTTTAAGATCGAAGGTGAATTTCCGAAGTACGGCAACGATGATGACCGTGTAGACGATATAGCAAAAGATTTGTTGCGTGAATTTTCCGACGAATTGAAGAAAACGCCGGCATATCGCGGAGCAAAGCATACGCTGTCCGTTCTTACGATCACGTCGAACGTAGTTTACGGTAAAAAGACGGGCGCGACGCCGGACGGAAGGGCGGCGGGGGAACCGTTTGCGCCGGGTGCAAATCCGATGCATAATCGTGATTTGAGCGGTGCTTTGGCTTCCTTGAATTCGGTTGCAAAATTGCCTTATGAGTATTGCAGGGACGGGATTTCCAATACGTTTTCGATCGTACCTTCTGCGCTGGGCGAAAACAGGGAAGATCGCGCTGAAAATCTGACGGATATGCTGGACGGATATTTTGGTCAGGGTGCGCATCATTTGAATGTAAATGTATTGGATCGGTCAAAATTGGTTGCGGCGATGGAGCATCCCGAGCTGTATCCGAATATCACGATCCGCGTTTCCGGATATGCTGTTAATTTCCATAAGCTGTCCAAGGCGCATCAGTTAGAAGTACTCAAGCGCACGTACCATGAACGCGTCTGAACAATAAAAGAGCTGAGTTCAGCCGCGCCGCAAACGGCGCGGCTGTTGCTTTGGAAAAAGTTGTAAGTGTAAAGGCAGATTATCGTAAGCCTGACCGACTCATGACGGAATTGCACGAACAGACAGCAACAAGAACTCATTCAGGTAAAGAACTGTCGGACGTTATTTCTGTACGGATTGCGTCAATAGTATTATTATGGTTGGTGTCATGTGGGGATTTTCAAAAATCGGAGAAGTTTGATCGTACGGATTATGTTTTAAAAGAGAATGAGAAAGGGTTGAGATGAGGGAGATTATAAAAAGAGGGGTAAGGAAGAATGGCTGAAACAACAGGATTTATAGATTCCGTTTATTGCGGTTCCGGGGTGGATGGAAAGGGATTGCGGTGCATTGTATTCTTCAGCGGGTGCAATCTGCGTTGCCCGTTTTGCCATAATCCGGAGACATTGTTTAAGCAAGGCAAGCGTGTTGAAACGGATGAAATTATCCATAAGCTGTTGCGGTACAAAGGATATTTTCGCAGGGGAGGAGTTACCCTGTCCGGCGGAGAACCTTTTTTGCAGAGAGAATTTTTTTTGGCGCTGGCGAAAGGACTTCATGAGCAAAAAATTCATGTCTGTGTTGAAACGAACGGCCATATTTGCGACAGCGAGCTGATTGCCGCATCGGATTCGATTCTTTGCGATGTTAAAAACCAGGAAACGGATGATTTGTCTGTGTATGATACTTTTTTTGCAGAATGTCTTAAACAGGGGAAAGATCTGCAGATTACCAATGTCCTTGTGCCGGGTAAGAATGATTCGGAAGAGAAAATCACGAATTTGGCACGCTTTGCAAAAAAATACTTCCCCGATCATAAAGTGAAATTTCTTCCGTTTCGCAAGCTGTGTGAGGAGAAGTACAGAGAATTGAACCAGCTTTTTGCCTATTCGGGTATCAGGGAAGCTGAGAATGAAGATCTGGATAAAGCTGAAAATTTATTCAATATTTCTGCAAATTAGAGCAATTTGCAAAGTATTATGTCTGACATAATATGGCAATTTTTTAAATTTGACTTAAAAAGCCAGAGGGGCGTCGTGCAAAATATTTTGCACGACGCCCTCTCTCCGCTTTTTTTGTTATAAAACTTTTCAAATGAAAATAGCTGTAAAATTAACACGGTAAATCAACCGACAAAGATTGCGCTTTGCTCAGATCAGACATTCTTGAAATCGTAAAACATGCTTATGGCATTTTAAGTATAAACAGATGCCGAAGTCTTAATTGCTGAAACGGGGCAACTGTTTAAAAGGGAGAAAATTTAAAAGCTGAAAGAGCGCAGAAAAAATCTTAACCAAGGCTTTTAAGATATTTTAAGACCTGGGTACCTGCAATCATTCCGTCGTAAACGGCTTTGGCAATTTGTTGCAGGCCTTTTATGCAGTCTCCCGCCGCATATATACCGGGGATATTGGTTGCGCGGTTTTCGTCCGTAACGATTTTATTGTTGGCAGTTTCCATGCCCAGCTTTTTGGAAAGTTCGAAAGCGCCGGCGGAACCGCAGGCAATGAAAACGCCGTCAAAAGTTTCGCGTGTGCCGTCGGCATACACGATCTCATCCAGTTTATCGGCTCCTTGAAAGCTCTGAATTTTTTTTGTGTTGCTGACAGGGTCGGAAAAAGTCGGTTCGGCGCCGTTTGTCAGAATTGTAACGTTGTCGATGATATTTTTGAGAACGTGATATTCGCTCAGGGCATACGCGGCGTTGCCGATCACGGCAACTTTCTTTCCACGGAAAAAGAATCCGTCGCAGATAGCGCAGTAACTGACGCCTTTTCCTTCGAATTTTTCAATGCATTCGATGGCAGGGATGTTTCTGGAGGTGCCGACCGCAATGATGATGGCGCCGGCGGAAATCGTACTGCCGTCGGCAATTTTGACATCGTATCCGTCGGCTGCAAATTCGATCCCGCACACTTCGCCTTTGACGAAATTCACGCCCAGATTTTTTGCTTGTTTTATGCCTGTTTCGATGAGGTCTTTTGCGGCAATACCGTGTTCGAAACCGTAGTAATTTTCAATTTTGTCTGCTTTGGCGAGCGCACCGAAATCTTTGGCGATCACCGTAACATCGGCGCCGCCGCGAACGGCATAGAGAGCGGCTGAAATGCCTGCGGGACCTTGCCCCAGGATTACAAGTTTTTTCATGATATTCCTTTTCGTCGGTGCCATAAAAGAAGGCACAAGAAATTATAGTTTGATAGGGTAATTTTAAAAATTTGCTCAATGCGTAAAATCCGAAAATATTTTAAGTGTTGGGCCGCATGAGCAGTATGCGATTATTAGGGTAATTTAAAAAAATTTGCTCAATGCGCAAAATCCGAAAATGTATAAAGTGTTGGGCCGACATGAGCAGGATACATTTTATGCAAGATCGTTATTTTGTCGGGACGCGGTGATAGCCTTTTTTGGGTTTTGCGCTTTTTCTTTTGCCTTTATAGACATAGGACAGGGCAATGATGATAATGCCTGCCGCGATGACAGCGATGACGATGTAAGCCCAGGCGGGGATCGGCAGTCCCTTTACTTCTTCCCACATTTCGTTGACGGCGGCGTTAGTCTCGTCGTCGAAGTATTGCATGACGGCGCAGCGCTCGATCACCTCAACGGTAGGGTACTGCGCGGA
>USSJ01000110.1 GCA_900557285.1 uncultured Clostridia bacterium
AGTCAGCAAGACGTTTTCTCCCTGCAAGGAAAAGAGCGACGCAAAGGGCGGCAGCTTTTTGGCAAGCGGCGGGTTCGGACGGGCGCGGTCGGAAGAAAACGGGACGGCAAAGGCGGGGGCAACATTTGCTTCGGTAGGGGCGTCGAAGAGGACGGAATACCGTACAGAATGCTTCCCGACCGCTTCGACGTCGGCGTTGACGTCTTCTTCCCAAGTATTTTTCGTGCGGATGATGGAATTTAAGAGAATGATCCCCAAATTTTTCTTATCGGTATCGCAATGGAAGTAGCGGTCGCCGTTTCCGCGCAGGAGGGCAACGTTCATGCCGTTGCATTTGGCGGATATGAACCGTTTTGCCGTGATGACCCCTTTGCGTTTGCGGTGAAGGATACATTTTGGATAAATTTTGTCCGAATATTCTTTTTCGACGTTGACGGATCTGGTTCCGAATGGCATATCGCAAAAGACGTCGGAGCAGCTGTCGCAAGGGATGCTGGCGGTAAGCCAGGCGTTGGCGGGTTTCCAGTCAAAAGAGACGGTGAAATCCAGGCGGCCCTCACAGGTTCGGATGTCCTGTTCGACAAGGATATCCTTCAGAGATCCTTGCAGGACGAGGTGTAAATATTTTTTGTCGGCGTGAAGGACGCGGACAGATTTCCATACGGCAGATTCGTTGTAATCTGAATAATCTTTCGCCCAAGAACCGTAATAAGGATAACCGTAATAAGTGAGTTTGTTGAAAGAATTGTCCGCCTTCGAAGAGAAATCGTTGATTTTTACAAGATTGCCGCGTTCAAAAGTAAGACGAAAACCACCTCCGCACACGGTATACGTATCGCTAAGAGGAATTTCGGTCGGGAGAGGTTTCGGGGCGGCCTTTACGCCCGTAAGGGAGCGTATATCGCCCGATTTTGCGCGGATGGTGTTGTATCCGTAGGAGGGCAGGAAAAGGCGGGCGAGCAGGATGACTTCCCATGTGTTGTTGTAATCGTGCGTGCCGATGATTTCGTAGGCGACGGGATCGCCTCTGCCGTCTTCCAGTTCAAGTTCGTGAACATTGGCACAGGGGAAGGTCAGTTTCACCGTGCGGTATTGAGAATGCGGGCTGTCGTTGAAAAAAACGGCAACGGTATTCGTTTTCGCGTCGATATGCCTGGAAATTTCGTCGTAAACAGATTCAAGGTATGAGCGTGTGTCCCAGACGGTCGATTCGAGCAGGTCGCGTACTTTCCGATAATCTTCTTCGAACAGCCATTGCGTTGCGTGACAGCAGGCGGTAAGAAGCCTTTTCCAATGCGTATCAAAATCAAAATCCGATCGGATGCCGATCGTTTCCGCCAGAACCTGCCAACGCTCCGCCTGTGTCAGCAGCTGATCGGCGAGCAGGCGCAAAGGTACAAAACCTTTTTCGCCGTTGATGGCAATGTTATACGATACGTCGGCGCAGTCCAGGTCGTTTTCGAAGGTGCGCAAATCGTGTTTGTAATTTTCAAGCTCGCGGCAGAATTCGGAAGGGGAGGAAAGCCGTACGGAATTTCCCGTATCGCCGTTGAACAAGGCGAGTACTTTCGGTATGTCGGCTTTGTAGACGGCGCCCTCGTTGTTTGCCTGGTTTGTGAGGAACGGGAGGGTATCGTCGCAGCCGCAGTTGACCCAGACGAGGTCTATGTCCGATTTTTCGATGCACTCGCGGGCATTTTCATACAGGTAGTTTTCCGCGTCGGCAAAAGTGCCAACGTTTTCGGTGCCTTTTTTATCGAAGGCGCTGTAATCGGAGCGGATGACAAAGACGTCGCTTCCGTCGGCGCCCTTCCATATGAAGGATGAGGGGACGCCTTTGGCGTCGAGGACGTCGTTTGGGCGGAAGACCTTATAAAAAGAGTAGCCGAACTGGCGCAGGATCTGCGGGATCTGCGCATGGCCGAGCGCGACGTCGACTTCTTCTCCGTACACGTCGGAGATGGCATGCGGCAGAATTTCGCGGATCATGAAAAAATTGCGCAGATACGTTTCTTCGCCCACCATATTCGGGCGGATGTTGGCATAGGCGCCGATGAATTCTACTTTTTTAGAGTGCAGAAGGCGTTCGAACAAGTCTTTTTTTTCGGGATATTTATCAAACAGAAATTCCAGCTGGGAGCGATAGCAATCGAAATACCAGCGGAAACCGGGCATTTTTTCCGCAAGCTTTGCCACGGCGTCGAAGATCTGTTGGTAGCGGGCTTTGTGCCACGCCCGCGTGTGCAAGGCAGCGAGGTCACAATGTGCATACGGCAGAATGCGCAGCCGGATTCCGTCCGGAAGATGATTTTTTTCCATTTTTTTCTCCTTTAACCTCGGAAAAGAGGGCATCAGTCTTGTTGCGGTTCGTGTTTCGCCTTGATCTGGGCAGGGGTGGCGTGATAACGTTTATAGAATTCTTTATAAAAATAGGTCTTGTTGCTGATGCCCACCGAAGCGATAATGTCGCTGATCGTGCGGTCGGTCGAGCGGAGCAGGCTGTAGGCGGAAGTAAATCTGAGATCGTTGACATAATTGGTCAGCGTGCAATTCATATATTTTTTGAATGCGCGGCTGATATAACTGCGGTTGTATGCGAGAGAATCAAGCATGTCATACAGCTCTTTTTTTGTCTTGGTAAAAGAACTGGAGGCATTGAGCAGGGAAATTAGCTGTCTCAGCCAAAGGGGGAGAGCGTTGTTGGGGGCGGGGGAGACCTTTTTGATGATCAGGCAAAGCAGGTTGCACACGAAAGAAAAGGTCAGCGCGGAGAGGTTAGGTTTGCCTGAGCCTTCGATCGTGCGGATTTCTTCTTCCAGGAAAGAGATCTCGTGGGAGTTGAGGTGAAGTTTATAAGGTTCGCTGGCGAGCAAAAAATCGCGCAGGAGAGGGGAATCCAATGCCGTGACGGCTTTTTGGAACAGACTGTTTTTAATAAGGATATCCGTATGGATAAAGTCGTCGGAATGTTTGTTTTCAAATTTGTGCGCATCGCCCGGTCGCAGAAAGACGATGTCTCCCGAGACCAACCGTTCCGTGCGATCGTTGACGGTATGCAGAATTTCACCGCTCAGAACGTAAAAAATTTCGAAAAAGGAATGTTCGTGGTAAATGGTTTCGATATAGTCGAGGGTCTGTACGAAAAACTCCTGATCCGGGAGAAAAAATGTTTCGTCTATGTTATGATATCCGGACATGGTAAACCTCTTTAAAAATAACTCTTAATCGCAATTATATCCTACTGAGCGAGAAAGTCAATAATCGTGAAAAAACAGGTAAAAAAATGATACAATCGCGTAAATACACGATATTGAAAAGTGGTTTAGAAACGTTATAATTAATGCTATAAATCAAAGGAGGGAACAAGATGACGCATATGACAGAAGAACCGAACGATGTGATGGCGGAAGCGGATTTATTGCAATCGGGCGTTCCTGCGGGCGAAGAAAAGCATGTGATGCGGAAGAAAAAGAAAATCGATCCGCTGCACGTGATCTTTATTTTGGCGTTCACCATACCGTCGGTCGTATATTTTTGTGTTTTTTACGTCTATGTGAATTTTAACTCGTTTGTCATGGCGTTTCAGACAAGGCGGCAGGGAACTTTGTACTGGACGCTGGAACATTATCGCAGTGATCGCGATTCTCGCGGCGGTGCTGATTCCTACGTTTACCAGCCTGATATCCAAGGCGAACATGTCTGCGGATCAGGCGTCGGTACGGGACATGAACACGGCGCTCTCAGCCGATGAGATTCTCAACGGCAAGCCGAACAGTGTTCTTGACGCGATGTTGCGCATGGAGGAGAACGGGTACAGTTTTGAAAACTATAAGCCGTTATCGGAAGATTGTGTGTTTGTATGGCATAAAGACACCAACCGTATCCTGCTTTTGTGCATTACGTCGACGGATGCGGGGGTAGAATACAAAATCGAATACCCTGCGGGATACGAGGATGTAAAAGTAACGGGGGATGATATCGGGCCGAATCTTGCATTCCAGTCCCTGTATTTGATCGAAGTCGGAACGGATTCCGAAACGGTCAATCAATACCTGACGGGAAAGAGTTCGATCGTTGTCGATAAGAACGGCAATCAGGCGGCATTGACGGCGGCCTCGGACAGCAACCCTATCACCATAAACATCGGGCAGAGCGGGGAGACGGAAACGGAGATCATCGAAGAGCTTTCTACCGTTGCGGCGATCGTGAACGGCACGTTTGAAGATCCCATGCCGTTGGAAAACGTTACGATCTCGCTTCCTGCGGAAGAGATCAATCTCGGCAACACGATCTGGATCCCGATCGGCGATTCGGTCAATGCTCCGTTTGCGGGAACGGTAGAAGGTCAGACGGACGAAACGGGCGAGACGGTCATCAGCGGCATCGATTCGACGGGATATACCGCTTCGATGGCGAATGCTATGAAACTTGCTTCGGGGCAGATCGGCGTTCCTTACGGCTTTATCGGCGTCATGTCGGGCGGTACCGTGAAGAATGTCACCCTGGAAGACGTACATATCGACATGAGTGATTCGGGCGTCGAAATGGGCGGCCTGATCGGTCTTGTCAACGGGAAGGAAGAAGTAACGTCCGCGCATGCGGCCGACATTCTCATTGAAAACTGCACGGTCGGATCTGCGGATGAAAATGATGATTCTGCCGTTATAGGTCAGTCGAAAGTCGGCGCGATCGTGGGTGCGATCGAGTTGGCGGTCAGGCAGAAAATTACGATCCGCGGCTGCACGAACTATGCAGACGTAACGGCAACGTCGCAGGGTTCGAGCGTGCGTGCGGGCGGCATTGTCGGCGCTTTTGCGGCGGCAAGCAGTTATGATATAAGTAGTGAAAAAGTGGAAGATTTTCCTTTGACCGATGATCAAATAATTGAAAATTGCAAAAACTATGGTACGATTACCGCCAAAGATTATCCGAGCGGAATTTGCGGTCATATTTATGCCGGTTATGGAAAGGTGGAGGTTTCCTTTATTGACTGCGTCAACCAAGGTAAAATTGTGGTAACGGGGGATGACAAACAGACAGGC
>USSJ01000111.1 GCA_900557285.1 uncultured Clostridia bacterium
CGCTCATTTTGCTTCTTGTCGGAGCCTGCCTTCCGATGAACGGCTGGGATACCGGTTGCGTTTTGAAAACGCTGTGCGCGTCTTCGCCGAGCTCTTTCGCCACTTCCTCTCCGTCCGTGATCTCCGGCGGATACGAATACCCTGTATATGCGATCTTTTTTGCGTCCAGAAGACGCATAACATTGGTTTTTTCCATACTTACACCTTATTTTTCTGCGTTTTCCCCCATTATAGCACAGGCATATAAAAAAAGCAATCAGGGCGCGGACCGCGCTGAAACTTTCCGTGCTTTCTAACGGGCACGCGCGCGCAACGGAAAACCTTTGCCTTGCTGAACCTTCGTCTTGCGAAAGCACTGCTTTGCAAAATCTTTGATTGCTCTTTCCGATTGAAAATTTTCGCATTCGAATCTTAATTCAAAAAGGGCGCGGAAGGCAAAAAAGCGCGGCGAGGCGCACCTCTTAAAGAGGTCGCCGCGCCGCGCCGATTTATTTCGGAGACACCGCTACGCATCCGACAGGATTATAGCCCGTTTTCATGCGAATTATTCGACCGTTACGGATTTTGCAAGATTGCGGGGTTTATCGGGATCGAAACCGCGCAAAAGGCACATTCTGCACGCAAAGTATTGCAAAGGAATGACGGCAAGTATGGGCATGAGTTTTTCGTGGATGACGGGAAGAACACACTTGAAATCGGCGCAGCTTTCCGAAAGCGCACTTACGTTCTGCGAAAACAGAACCGTCCGCGCTCCGCGCGCCTTTGCTTCGGCGAGCGCATTTTCCGTCTTTGCGGCGAGCGCGGAGCAGGTAGACACGGCAAAGACGGGGAATCCTTCTTCGATCAGGGCAAGCGTACCGTGTTTGAGCTCGCCCGCCGCATACCCTTCCGCAAACACGTAGGCAATTTCTTTGACTTTGAGCGCACCTTCCGCCGCCGTACGCACATCCAGCCCCCTCCCCAGATAAAACATGCCGCGCGCGTCTTTAAATTTTGCCGCAAGCGCGGACATCTGCGGAAAGCAGGCAAACACTTCTTCCGCCGCCGAAGAAAGGGAAGAACACTGCGAAAACCAATCGGGAAATTCCTGCGTGCGGTAATACTTCATCTGCGCGGCTAAGTAATACAGGCAGAGCAGCTGGCAGTTATAGCTTTTGGTCGCGGCAACGGCGATCTCCGGTCCCGCGCGCATCACGATCGTGAAATCGGCGAGCGAAGCGAGCGAGGATTGCGCGATGTTTGTTACCGCCAGCACATACGCGCCGCGCTCTTTGGCAAGGCGCGCCGCCTGCAATGTATCCGCCGTTTCGCCGCTCTGCGAAACGGCGACGAGCAGATCGTCTTTGCCGATCAGCGGATCGCGATAGCGGAATTCCGACGCGGCAAAACAGAAAACGGGACACCGCACTTCGCTTTCCGCTATGTCGCCGAAAGCCTGCGCGGCGTGCAGGGCGGTACCGCAGGCTACCGCATACACGTGCCCGGCTCCGCGCAAAATGCGCGCGCAGGGCGCAAAGTCTGTGGCTGACAGGCTTTTATACGTATCCGACAGCGCACGCGGGATCTCGGCGATCTCTTTTTCCATGAATGTGCCGGACATGACGGAAGACGAGCGGCTTTCGGGCGGCACGCGCGAAAACTCTTTGCAGATCTCGCTCCCGTTCCCGTCGCAGAAACAGATATTGCCGTCGCGGATGCGGATAAATTCTCCGTCGGAAGCGGGGCAGATAAATTCCGCCGCGCCGCAAAGCGCGGGAACATCGCTGCAAAGGTACAGCGCGTCGGGCGCCGCTCCCGCCACCAACGGACTGCCTTTGCGCACGCCGATGATCTCGCCGGGATCATCGCTGCAGAGCACCGCCAAAGCATACGAACCTTCCAGCCTTTCGCACGCCTTCACGACTGCCTCAAAAAAGTCGCCGCGGTACGCCTTTGCAATGAGTTTTACAATCACTTCGCTGTCCGTTTCCGACAGGAATGTTTCGCCCTGCTCCAAAAGCTCGCCCTTGAGCGCGCGAAAATTTTCTACGATCCCGTTATGTACCAGTGCAAATTTTCCGCTGACATGCGGATGCGCATTCGCGTCCGAAGGCTTTCCGTGCGTTGCCCACCGCGTATGCCCGATGCCCGTCTCTCCCGGCAGAGGTTTCCCCTTCAGATTGCTCACATACCCTTTTTTCTTGCGCACGTTCAGCGTTTTTGACGACGAAAGCATGGCGATGCCTGCCGAATCATAGCCGCGGTATTCCAGTCCCGAGAGCGCCGACAAAATTTTTTCGTAACAATTTTCCTTGGAAACACACCCCACGATGCCGCACATATCACACCCCCGTCCGCACGATCGTGCGGCGCACGCTCTCGGCCGCGTTCTTTGCGGCCGAGAGCGTTTCCGCTTCCGCAAAAATACGGATCACGGGCTCCGTCCCCGACGCGCGCACCACCAGCCGATCCACCTTTTCGCTTTCCTGCGCAATGCTCGCCCGCACCTCTTCGTTGCCCAGTACGCGCACTTTGTCCGCCACCCGCACGCTCACGTTGTACTGCGGCAAAAGCTGTACGTTTGCAAGTTCCGATAACGGCGTTTTTGCGATCAGTTCCGCCAATTTTACCGACGTCAGGATCCCGTCGCCCGTCGTGGAATACTCCGACAGGATAATATGCCCCGACTGCTCCCCGCCGATCACCGCGCCGCTCTTCCGCATATATTCCGCCACATACTTATCCCCGATATCCGTCCGCGCAAGCCGTATTCCCCTTTCGCTCAGATACCGTTCCGCGCCCGTGTTCGTATGCGACGTCCCCACGGCAAGCCCGCCCGTCAGCCGACCGCGGCGTTTGAGCTCCGTCGCCAGAATACACAGCACCGTATCCCCGTCCGCGATCTTTCCGCGCGCGTCCGCCGCGATCAGGCGGTCCGCATCCCCGTCATAGCAGAACCCTGCGTCCGCCCCCGTTTCCGCGACCGCTCGGCACATCCCTTCCGGATGCAATGCCCCGCAATGTTCGTTCACGCGGCGCCCGTCCCTTCCGCAGTTCAACGGGATCACCTTCGCGCCCAGTTTGCGGAATACCCGCGGCGCAAAACCTCCCGCCGCGCCGTTTGCGCAGTCCAGAACGAACGTCTTGCCTTCCAAAGATGTTTCACAGCAATGCGCCAGATAATCCGTATAATCTTCGCGGCGGGGAAGCGGTTTCACCCTGCCGCAATGCAGCGCCGACGCGAACGCGTACTCCTCAAACCAGTGTTCCGCCCGCTCCTCCTGCTTTTCCCCCAATTTGCAGCCCGCGGCGTCGAAAACTTTCAGGCCGTTGAACTCGGGCGGATTGTGCGACGCGCTGATCACGACGCCGAAATCCGCATTTTCCTTGCGCACAAAGTACGCCACCGCCGCCGTCGGCAGAACGCCGCCCGCCAGAACTTCTCCGCCGCCCGCCGTGACCCCCGCCGACAACACAAGTGCCAGCATATCCGACGACGTGCGCGTATCCTGCCCGACAACCACGCGCGCTTTACTTTTTAAGCGGCACAAAGAATTCCCCAGCGCAAACGCCGTGCGCGCCGTCAGCTCTTCCCCCGCCACGCCGCGGATCCCGTCCGTACCGAAATATTTACTCATTCCGCCTCCCTTTTTCGGCTCTTGCTTTCCTGCCGCACCCTGCCGATCACGAACGCTCCCGCCGGGACATCTTCCGTTACCGTCGTGCCCGCCGCGATAAAACAACCGTCCCCCAATTTTACGGGCGCAACGAGATTTACGTTGCTCCCGATAAAACAGTGATCCCCGACGACCGTGCGGTGCTTGCTCTTTCCGTCATAATTGCAGAATACCACCCCGCACCCGAGATTACAGTTTTTCCCGATATCCGCATCTCCCACATAGGTAAGGTGCCCGATCTTCGTCCCGTCGCCTATGTTTGCGTTCTTGATCTCCACAAAGTTTCCGATCCTGCAATTTTTCCCCACGACCGCCCCCGGCCGCAGGTGCGCAAACGGCCCGATGCGGCTGTTTTCCCCCACGTACGCGCCTTTTAAAACGCTCGCCGTCAGCTCACAGCCCGCGTCGGCCTGTGAATCTTCCAGTATGTTGTTCGGATACAGAACCGCACCCGCCCCGACACGGCTTTCGCCCAAAATAGCATTGTTCGGGAAAATAACAGCCCCTTTCCCCACCGCGGCCCGCTCGGAAAGCGTTACCGTCGCGGGAGATATGATCCGATAGTCTGCCATTCTTTTCTCCTTGAAAATGAAAATCATTCCATACTATGCGGCGGCGCAAAAAGTCGTGCTTTTTGCGCCGCCGCCAATACAAAGAGAGCATTTTCCTTTCATTTTTCACCGCGGAAACGAGCGCACGCATAAAAAGGAGAAAAACTTTACAAATTCCCGCCGAAATGCTATACTTTTGCCATGCAGAACCTTATCTTTATCAACGGGACGATGGGAGTCGGGAAATCCGCCGTCTGCCGCGAACTGAAAAAACTTTTGCCACATAATGTATTTTTGGACGGCGATCATTGCTGGGACATGACGCCCTTTACCGTCAACGAAACGACCTGCCGTATGGTGCTCGGCAATATCTGCGCCCTTTTGAACGGTTTTTTAAAGAGCGGAATGTTTGAAAATATTCTCTTTTGCTGGGTCATGCACGAGCGCGGCATAATCGATGAAATTCTTTCGCAACTTTCGGGAGATTTCCGCTTTCACCTGATTACCCTGACTTGCTCCGAGAAAGAGCTTTTGCGGCGCTTGCACGGCGATATCGCCGCAGGACTTCGCGATCAAGGAGTCCTCGCGCGCAGTCTTGAACGCGCCGCGCACTATAAAAACATGAATTCCGTCCGCATAGACACGACAAACCTGTCCCCTTTGTCGGCGGCGGAAAGAATTTTTTCACTCCTTTAAAAACACCGCGACAATCTTTTATAACTTCCATCATTGCAGTCATTCCGTCGGCGCAAAAGCATTTGCGCCGACGGAATGAAGCAAAAACAACAGGCGATACAATACCTGTTGTGCGACGAAATTAAACAAAAGCGG
>USSJ01000112.1 GCA_900557285.1 uncultured Clostridia bacterium
ACTTCTCGTTTATTGAAAAGCTGGTGGATTCCTATGATTATGTCAGTCTCATGGAGCGCGGCGCATATTTTGTGTTCGATGTCTACAATGACGGGAGCGCTTATAATTTCGGGCTGGAGGTATGGACGGATATCCAGGGGCTTTCGGGCGGATATTCCTTTACTGCCAATAACGGCTGGACGCAAGTCCGCGTTTCGCTCAAAGATCTGATGGGTAAATCCAAAGGCGATGCGACCGTGGCATCCAATGCGAACAAGATTCTGATTTCGTACAGTAAATTCGATGCTCCCGACAAAACCTTCTACTTCGATAATTTCCGCTTCGAATTTTAAAAACAGAAATTTTTATTAAAAAGGGGGTTCTATGAAAAAATTGCTTTTAGCCGTTTTATCGGCGATGTGTGCAGTGTCTTTGACGGTAGCTGCGGTGGCATGTACGAAAGTGCAGCCTGTCACAAAATTCGAGGCACCCGCTCAACCGGAACAAAAAAGCCAGGAACTGGGTTCGGATTTTTCTTTCCCGTCGCTGGCAGGCAAGTACGGAGAAACCACCGTTACGCCCGTAATTACGGTGACGTATGGCGGAAAATCCGTCGAAACAGAAAAAGACGGATTCCGTCTTGACAAAGCGGGCGAGTACACGATCACGTACACGTTTACCTACGGAGAGGGTGAAACTTACACGATGACGCAGAAAGTGATCAGCGTGGATGAAGTAGCGCCGACGGTTGTCATCGGGGAGCTGCAGGGCAAGTATAAATACGGCGATACCGTTGCGATACCTGAAATTCAGGTAGTGGATCTTTCCGGGGAAGAAATTCAGGCAACTGTTTCCGTGCATCTCGGCTCGCAAGACAGTACAAAGACGGTGAAAGTGGAAAACGGAAGTTTCAAAGTCGAATCGTACGAGCAGCATTTTATTGTGGCGGAAGCAACCGATTCTTCGGGAAACAAAGGGACGGGGGTTACGTCCTTTGCGGTAGAGCAGCAAGGGGAAATCGAGTTTTTCAATTCCAAAGCGTATACCTTAAAAAATTATTTAACCGACAACGCTTTGCTGGATTTCAATACGGATGCAAAGTATATATTTGAAGGGGAAGGTTCGGCGCATGTGACCAATACTTCCACGGGAATTTATCCGGGCTTTATTCTCCGCAATACATACGGCACGGCGTATAAAGATGCTGTATCCGCCGTCATGTGGGTTTACAACAATTCGGCAAAAGACGTAAGCATCGATATAGTTGTCTGTGAGGAGAATGAAAACGGAGGCGTGAGCGAAAAGACCACGATCGCCAACTTCAACGCTACGGCAGGCGTTTGGACGAAAATACAACTGGACGATGATTTGCTTTCCAAGATCGGTGACAAACAGTTCCTGAAATTGTTTATGCCGCAGGTGATCAATCCGGAAATGTACAACCAGCTGGATATGTATTTCGATGCGTTCAAGGTTTATACGGCGGATACGCTTCCCGCCTATTCTTTGAATCCCGAAAAGATCATGACGAATTGCGAAGGCAAAGAAAATATTCCCGTTCTTACGGCGTCGGAGGTGACGGGAATAACGGATATTGTCAATGTGAGCGCGATACTTGTCAATTTGGAAACGGGAGCAAAAACACAGCTTACGGCTACGGAACAGGGCATATCCATTCCTGCGGAAACGGGGAGTTACAAAGTCTATTATCTGTACAAAAACGGATCGGACGGCGTGACGGCCGAACAGGAAGTGATTATATATGATAATGCCACGCAACATTTATACCAGAAGACGTACGGCATAGAAAATTTTGAAGAGAATATGCCTGTACTGGACAGCCAGTACTATTCCTTCCTGAAAGGCAACGCTTCGGGTTCGAAATATTCGTTCGGTGATGAGCACGGAAACGCTCTGAAGATCGTGAACGCACCTGCGGCAGACAGCGTGAATAAGAACCTGCATTTTGTCATGAAGCCTTCCATGCTGGAAGATTTGTCCGCGACGGATCTTCTGACGTTTGATTTTATGATCGAAAAGCCCGCAGATGCGGCGAATTATTGTATTCGTCTGTTTAAGGCCGATACGGAGCAAGATCTTACAACCGCGAATATTTGGGTGAAGCAAGATTCTACAATATTCGGAGAATGGGACAGCATTACTTTAAGCGGTGCGGCGGTACAGGATGTCATTGCAAGCGGCGGCTTCGGATTTTTTGTTACAATCAACAAAACAGGCGGCGGTAATTGTGATAACTATACGGCGTATGTGGATAACATCCGCATCGAAAAGGCAAATTTAAATGACGACGGTTCAAAAACTTTATCGCAAATGCTGGAACAGACATTCCCCGGAGCGCAGACAAATGTGATTTCAGTCAAAGGTTCAAACGGCGAAGATTATACGCTTACGGAAGATAAGTTTACCGTCTCCGATACGTATACGGTAAAAGTGAGCGTTTCTGCGGAAGGGATGAACGCATCGGAGTATGAGTTGAAGATCATCGTGGCGGGGCCCGACACTTTGGAAAGTTTTGAGGGAGAATTTAACGGTTCACTCTATAAAGTGCAGGAAGGCGGAACGGCGAACATCGTTTCTTCGTCGGATAAAGCGTATTCGGGCACGAAGTCGTTGAAGGTGGAAAACGGGCAATGGTCAGCTTATACGTTTGTCGATATATCGCTGACGGACGCCATGAAGGCGGCCATTACGGAAGGGAACAATCTGAAACTGCGCTTGTTCATGGACAAAGGGACAAGTGACGGAACGGCATTCAATCTCCGTATCATGACGACCGTAGACAAAGTTACGACGTATTTTGCATACATGGACGGTGTGCAGACGGGTACGTGGCTGGAAATTGTTTTCAACACGGAGGACGCCGGCAAACCTTGCGATATCATGCAAATTGTACAGACGGGCGGATTTACGATACAGATCGAACAAGTCGGCGGAGCGAACAGTTGGGCATACAATTATTATATCGATGATTTGCAGGTCATTTCAAAATAAAATCGGAAGCTGCAAGCTCCCTCTCCGGACGGGGAGGGAGCTTACGGCGAAGGTAGGGGTATGAAAAAAGGCAAGTGGATCTGTTTTCCCGGTGATTATGAGATCATGTTGGCGGAAAAAGTTATGGCAAGAAGGTACCAACGGGATTTTCCGATCGGACCGTTCTGGAGGGTAGACAGCCCATGGCACAATGTTAAATTTTTAGCGGAATTCACGCTTTTGGCGGAAGATACACTGTATTTTTTCTGGGAAGGCAGGATAAGCGTCTATTTCTACGATCTGGACAGGTATCTTTACGGGTTTGACGGAAAGGTCACTCTTCCTGCGGGGCATTACAAAATGGAGATCTGGCTGTACAATCCCGTGGGATTGCCCTGTCTGAAAATAGACGGAAGGGAATTCTGTTCGGACGAAAAAGTGCTTGTATCGTATAATCAGTTTCAGTTACGGGACTCTTTTGTCTGCGATTGCGGCGATATGACGCCGAATACGTTCTGTTTTCCGAAAAGAGAAATTGTTGCTCTTTCGCAAACACCGTGTAAGGGCGGAACTGTTTATGATTACGGCAAGATCCGTATGTGCTTCGCTTCTTTTTCGGGATGCGGGGAATTGCCGTTCCGCTGTTATTTCGGTGAGACGTTGTCGGAAGTCATGAGCGATGAAGACTGTGAACAGATCAGCTTTTTTACCCCTGCGGGGGGCAATTATGATGTGCCCGTGAGTAAGGCGTTCCGATATCTGCGCGTCGTTACCGATTCTCCGTATTCTTTGAGCGTGAAGGAAGAATACAATCCTTCGGCGCAGTCGCTCGTGTTCCGGTCGGAAAACGAGCGGGTCATGCAGATCATTGAAGTGGCGAAGCATACATTTTCTGTCTGTGACCGTGAGTTTTTTCTGGACGGGGCAAAGCGCGACCGTTGGCTGTGGGGCGGGGATGCTTATCAGGCATTCAAACTGGAATACTTTGTTTCCTGCGATTACGCAAAAATCCGTCGGAATATTATAGCTCTTTGCGGAAAGAGTCCCGTTGTGACGTATATCAACCACATCATGGATTATACTCTCTATACGATCATGTCTGTATGGGAATATTATACGTTTTCGGGGGATACCGAATTTGTAAAATACATTTATCCGATCATGGAAGAGCATCTGCGTTTTGCGCTGGGCAGGACAAACGAGGACGGATTTTTATACAAACGACCCAACGATTGGGTGTCCGTTGACTGGGGCGATCTGAATACGGACGGGGAAGTTTGTTTTGAACAGATTCTGCTTTTCCTTGCGTTGAAAAGTCTTTATAAACTGGGCGACGTAACAGGCAGGGATACGGAAGAGTACAAACTGCGTGCGAAGGCACTGCGCGCGAAGATCGACGAGGTGTTTTGGGATGAAGAGCGGGGTGCGTATCTTCATTCGCGTACAGAAGGAAAGACGGGAACTGCCGTTACGGCTTATGCCAACGTTTTTGCCGTATTGTACCGTTTTGCGGATCGGGAAAAAGCCGAAAAGATCAAAAAGACTCTTTTAAATGACAAATCCGTTCCCGATATCACGACGCCGTATATGCAAAGTTACAAACTTGCGTGCCTCTTTGAAATGGGTGAATGGAAGAAAGCATCGCAGGAGATCATGTCTTATTGGGGAGGAATGCTGGACGCAGGTGCCACGACTTTCTGGGAGGTATATCATCGCGGGGAAACGGAAGAGACGTCGTGTGAAATGTACGGAAGGAAGTTCGGCAGAAGTCATTGTCATATCTGGGGCGCGAGCGTGCTGTATCTGATCCCGCGTTATATTTACGGGATCCGCAAGGATATAGCCTGCGGAGAGACATTTGAACTTCGTCCCATACTTGCCCTGATTGCCGATTCGGAGATTGAAGTTCCGCTCAAACGCGGCACATTGCGCGTACAGGCCACCAAGGAAAAAATAACTGTTTTTTCCGGTGAGCTTGACGGGAAACTCATCATAGGAG
>USSJ01000113.1 GCA_900557285.1 uncultured Clostridia bacterium
CCGGGCAATCATTTGCCCGGACAGCCGCCCCCTTTTTTATGCCGCGAACGGCAATAAAATCAATAATTTTTAATTTCAACAAACGGCGTCCGATTTTGCGTCGGCGGGCAAATCCTTTAAAACCTGCATTTTAGCCGCCTGCCTGTTCATATCCCGAAATTCTAACACGACAAGCAAGACCGTCAGCAAAAACGCCAGAACGTCTGCACAGGGCGCCGCCCAAAGCATTCCTTCCACGCCGAAGCGAAGAGCAAAGACAACGACCAGCGGAACCAGAAACACGACATCCCTCGAAACGGAAAGCAGCGTCGCTTTGACAGGTTTCCCGACCGACTGCAGAAAAATACTGCTGGATTTCTGCACGCAACAGAGCAAAATTCCGCCCAAAAAGATACGGAAACAAAGATCGGCATACTGATTGTATAAATCGCTTTCACTGCCGAAAATGCTGACGATCGCCTGCGGGCAAAGCTCGAACAAAAGCATGGAAACAGCTCCGACCACGATATTGGCAATCAGAACGAGTTTATACGTCTTTTTCACGCGCGTAAAATTGCGGCTCCCGTAATTGAAACCCGCAATCGGCTGACCGCCCACGGCGATCCCAACCGAAAAGGCGATCACGATCCCGAACACTTTCATGACGATCCCGATGACGGCAAGCGGAATATCCGCGCCGTATTCTGAAGCAGGCCCGACCACGCCGATCATGTTGTTTGCCACGGCAATGATGACGACGATGGATATCTGCGTGATCAAAGAGGAAAGTCCGAGTTGGCACACCTTCCAGACATTCTTTGCGCCGAAACGGAAATCCTCTTTTGCAAGGCGGAACTGTTTGGGTCGGATAAAATACAGGCAGGACATAACGCAGGATACAACCTGACCGACCACCGTGGCGATCGCCGCGCCCGTAACGCCCCATTTGAGCACAAAGACGGCGATCGGATCCAATATCAGATTCAATACGGCGCCCACGACCGTCGCTGCCATGGCGTATCCGGGCGCCCCGTCCGCGCGGATCATGCCGTTTACGCCCGATGTCAGAACATAAAAAGGAATGCCCATCAGAATTACAAAAAAGTAATCCGCCGCATAGATGTGCGAATCGGGAGTAACCCCGAACAGCGTGAGAATGGGTTCAAACGCCGCATACCCAATCACGGTCAGCAAAACACCCGCGCACAGCGAAACGATCAGCGAGATCCAGCCGCAACGATTTCCCGTCCTTCTATCCGCTTTTCCCAAAGACAGACTTAAAAGCGCCGCCGCGCCGTCCCCGATCAAAAGCGCCACAGCCAGCGCGATCACCGTAAAGGGATAGACAACGTTTGTCGCCGCATTTCCCAAATACCCCACACTCTGCCCGATAAACACCTGGTCTACTATGTTGTACAGAGCACTCACCAGCATGGACAGCACACACGGAACCGAAAACTTTAACAAAAGCTTCCCGATCGGCTGCGTCCCCAAAAAATTTTCCTGTTCACTCATATTCCTATACCTCTTACTTATCGGATTCTGCTTCCCTATCCTGTCCGATAAAACATAAAAAATAACGATTTTAACGAAGGCGGGCAAAAATAAACCCGCTTTTACCGATCGGCAAATTCCTTCTTGCGCCCGATACGATCCGCCCCGAAAGATGACACGGCACCGCCCCAAACGCAGGCGCATTTTTTCTAAAAGGACATTTTCAAGCACAAAAAAAGTGCGCAGTCTGCTTCAGACTACGCACCAAATTTACGTTGATTGGACTTACGTCTACGCCGGATCGACACCATTCATTTTCTGTTGTTATTATTGCATTTCTTTCACACAAAGTCAACTCGGCCCCGCCCGTTCCCGAAAAAACGGCTCTATAGAGTAAAAATACCACAATCAGAATGTAAAATAACCACAGGTCTTGACAACTTTCTTATCTTTTCAAAGCCCGACGAACCAAACTGCTTTTTCGTGCATTTTCAGCGATCGGTTCAGCGCATTTTTCAGCGCATTTTTCAGCGTTTCCGCTATTTTGGTCTTTCCCGTGTTATCGACCCGATCGGGCACAAGACATCGGAGAGATTTCTGCGTGTTCCCCCACCGACGGCGCACCTTAGAGTATATCTTTGCGGATCAGTCGTTTGCCGGTCCATTCATCGACCGTTACTTTCACGACGGTCGTGATCGCCAATGCTTTTGCGGAAAACATTTCATCCGAAAACGTTTCGTCCGTATAATGCGCCATCAAAACTTTCAGCCCGTGCAGGCGCTTTTCAGGCTCCGTTACAACTTCCGCCTTCCCTTTTCCGCTCACGCTTTCATAATCCGTCGTATATCCGCAGGGCGCCACGCCTTTATTGAACACGCGCAGCATCGTGTACGCACAAAAACCTACCTCGTTATTTTGTTTGAGAAGATCCAGTTTTTTCCCTTCCAACGCGCAGTGAAAGTACAGCACAAGGCTCCCGTTCTCTTCCTCCGCTCCGAAATTTAAAGGCACGAGATACGGCCCGCCTTCTTCATGGAAGGCCAGCGTCATGCTGCCGCAACGCATCAGAATTTGCATTTTCTCCTGAAAATTCACTACTTCCCGTTCGGATTTTCGCATAACGTACCCGCCTTTTTACGACAATTGTTTCTTTTTATAGTCTTCGATCGCCGCTTTGATCGCCTGCTCCGCCAAAACAGAACAATGTATCTTCTGCGGAGGAAGTCCGCCCAGCACTTCGATCACTTTTTTATTCGTAACTTCCAGCGCCTGGTCGACGGTCATACCCTTGATCATTTCCGTCGCCGTGGAAGAAGTGGCGATCGCCGCCGCACAGCCGAACGTCTTGAATTTTGCGTCCGCGATGACCCCGTCTTTTACTTTTATAAAAACCTGCATGATATCACCGCACGCTTCGCTGCCGATCATGCCCATTCCGTCATAATTTTCAATTTCGCCGACATTTTTCGGATTCTGAAACGCTTCCATAACTTTTTCTGTATACATTTTTATATCTCCTTTTCGAATACTTCGTTTTTCAGATCTTTGGGGAAAAGCGGCGAAAGCGCGCGCAATTTCACGACGATCTCCTTGAGTTTATCCACCGCATAATCGATCTGTTCGGGCGTGTTGTGGATCCCGAACGAGAAACGTATACTGCCGTGTGCCAATCCTTCCGGTACGCCCATCGCAAGCAGCACGTGCGACGGTTCCAATGACCCGGAAGAGCACGCCGAACCGCTGGATACGGCGATCCCCGCAAGATCAAGGCTGAACAGGAGCGACTCCCCTTCGATATAACGGAAAGAAAAATTCGCGTTGGCAGGAAGTCTGTCTGTCGGATGTCCGTTCAGTTTTACATACGGGATCTCTTTGCTCACGCGCGAAATAAACCGATCGCGCAGGGATGCGACATACGCCGCATTTTCGCCGAGTTTCTCCTGCGACAGGCGCAGAGCCTCCGCCATTCCCACGATCGCGGGGACATTGGTCGTGCCGCCGCGCATTCCGCGTTCCTGGTGTCCGCCCGTTATGATCTTTCCGATCTTCAGTCCCGACCGAACATACAGCACCCCGATCCCTTTCGGCCCGTAAAATTTATGCGCCGAAAAAGACAGCATATCCACAGCCGGCGACTTCACATGGATCGGCAAAGCACCCGCCGCCTGCACCGCGTCCGTAAAGAACACTATACCGCGCTCTTTCGCAATTGCCGAAATTTCCGCGATCGGCTGGATCGTCCCCACTTCGTTGTTCGCCGTCATGACGCCGATAAATACCGTGTCGCTCCTCACCGCCTTTTTCAGCTTCTCCAGATCTACCTTTCCGTATTCGTCCACTTCCGCAAACGTTACGTCAAACCCTTCCCTGATAAGTTCTTTCGCCGTGGCGATCATGGCGGGATGCTCCACCGCACTCACGATCAGATGCCTGCCGCGGTCTTTGTACGCGTGCGCCGCGCCGCGCAGCGCCCAGTTATCCGCTTCCGTGCCGCCCGAGGTAAAATAGATTTCCGCAGGCTTCGCCCCGATCAGCTTCGCGATCGTGTCCCGCGCTTCATCCACCGCGGCGACCGTCTCTCTTCCAAACCAATGCTGTGAATTCGGATTTCCGAATTTCTCCGTAAAATACGGCAGCATCTTCTCCAGTACGCGCCCGTCCACAGGCGTCGTTGCCGCATGATCAAAATATATGTGTTCCATTGCCCGTCTCTCCTTTTGCAAAGCCGTTGTCCGTACTTTTTTATTTTCTTCCGCCTTTTTATACCGCCGTCCCGCATTGACAAGCGCGCGCGTGATCCGTTTCGCATTGACAGCTGTGTGCATGATCCGCCGTATTGCACTTGCAGACCCCCACTTCACTGTGATCATCCAGCATCGACTGCAATGTCATCGAGTCCAGCACTTCGTTGATCCCCGCATACAATTTGCGCCATACCGCCCCCGTCGCACACTTTTGACACGTCGACGTGATGCAGTCCGCTATTTCCATGTTGTCTTCCAAAGCCCGCGCAATATCCCCGATCGTGATCTCCTGCGGCGCCCGCGTCAGTTTATACCCACCCGATACGCCGCGCTCCGCCGCCACGATCCCTTTCCCTGCCAGCATACGCATGATCTTCTCAATATATTTGCTCGATACCGCTATCTCCTTTTCCAACGCCGACGCACTCACACACCTGTTCGGATAATTCTGCGCCAGTAAAAAACACGCCTTCAGCCCATATTGCGATTTCGATGAAAGTCTCATTTCCGTAACCTCCTTTTGTTCGCTCTCCCGCTGATCTTTAATTGCAACCATTTTAGTTGCATTTATTATAGCGCAACAAATCCGTTTCGTCAATTATTTTTGCACTGCTTTTTATGATTTTTTTTGAAAACATACAAAACGATATTTCCGCCGTAAAAATCATGGCGCACGGTATTGCTTTTCGCCGCCGATTTCAGCGGCGATGGCTTATTTTTATAAAGTGGGCAGTCGGCGCGGAAAAATT
>USSJ01000114.1 GCA_900557285.1 uncultured Clostridia bacterium
TGCTTACTTATCGGCTTGGCCCGCTGAGCACCAAAAAGACCGACGCGGAGCGCGCCGAGTTCGACAGGCTGTTCATCTCCCGCGTGTTCGGCGACAACAAGCGCCTGCCCGCCTACCGCATCGGCGGGGACAACCGCGAGTTCTTCGTCAAGATCTTCGTGTTCATGGGAAGGTACCGCAATGTGATCTCCGACGGATTGCTGGAAAAAATCTACAATTACAGCAACTCCATCCGCTGAACCATTTCAATTTTGAATTTTAAAGCGCCCGTCGGCATGGCATCGTGCCGACGGGCGCTTTGCATATCTCCCAACAAGCACCAAACTCTTCCCCGCGTTCTGTCAGACCGACGCCCCCTTCTTTTCCCCGCCATGCAGGAGCCTTGCATGATTTATCTTCCGAAAGGTTCGGCTTCGCTCGTTTCGTACGCAACAATTCGAATTTTTTGATTATTTTCTTTACCGCTTTCGGCGCCCCAAGCGCTTCCTCTTTACAGGCTTGCATGGGGAATTTTGCATATGTACGGCGAAATCCGCCCGTGGCAAAACCAATCAACGCACATCTCCCCAAGTGCTTCCTCTTTACAGGCTTGCAGCGAAATTTTGCATATGTACGGCGAAATCCGCCCTACGGGAAAACCGAACAACGAACATCTCCCCAAGACTTCCTCTTTACAGGCTTGCATCAAAATTTTGCAAATGTACGGCGAAATCCGCACGTTGGTAAATTGATTTACCTTTTTTTGTTTTTTTCATGCAAACGCTTGACAAACAATACTATGTAATGTATAGTATTGTGTATAAAAAAGTATGGAGGAACAGCCTTTGGACGCACAACTGAAAAAGGGACTTTTGGACGTATGTGTGCTGTCCGTATTGCGGGAAGGCGAATCATACGGCTACAAGATTATCACAGACATAGCGCCGTACATTGCCATATCGGAATCGACGCTGTATCCGATTTTAAAGCGGCTGGAGAGCACGGGAGCGGTGACGACGCAGAGTCGCGAATACAACGGCAGATTGCGAAAATATTACCGTATCACAGAACGGGGAATCGATCGGATCCGCGAGTTTATCGAAGACGTACGAGAATTTGAAAGAATTTACGAATTTATTTGCCTGGGAGAAAAGAAATGACAAAAAAGCAATGGTTAAAGCGTTTTAAAAAGAAACTTTCTGCCCTACCGCACGAAGAAAAGGAAGCGGCCGTACAGTATTATACGGAGCTGTTCAACGAACGCGCCGACAGGGGAGAATCGGAAACCGACATCATAAACAATTTCGGGAGCCCGGAACAGGCGGCCGTAGCGATTGCCTGTGAAAAGAATGAATACTCCAAAATTGCCTATCAGAGCAGCGGCGGCCTGACCGCAGGCAGATTTTTCGTGGTAACGATTTTATTTATCTGTGTAGGGATCCCCGTACTGATCCTGATCTTTGCACTCGGCGTTACGGCCGTTGCACTGCTGGTATCCGCTTTCGCTTTGATCGCGGCAGGAGCGGTGCAGGCGCTGTATTTTCTGATCGTCCAACTGATCTACGGATTCACCGCGGGATTTCTCGCGCAGATCGGGATCGGGTTGGCAGCCGCAGGAATCGGATTTCTGCTTGTTCCCCTGTTTCTTCGCTGTGTAAAATGGATCTTTAAATCGTGCGGCAAAATGTTTACTTCATCCACGCGCCTGATCTGTGAAAAAAGGAGGGCATAACATGCTAAAAAAGAAAATCTGCAAGACCTTTGCGATCGCCGGGACGATTCTGCTTTTGCTGGGTCTGATCCTGTTTCTGACAGGCATGAGCCTTGCAGGATGGGATTTTAGCGAACTGAGTACGGCTGTATACGAACAGGAAAACTACACGGCAAAGCAGCCGATCACTTCGCTGGATATATCTTACAACAATGCGGATGTCCGCCTCATATACGATCGGGAAGTCTTGGCCGTTTCGGTATCCTATCCCGTCTGCAAGGACCGCGCGACTGGAGCAACGGCAAAGGTAGATATCACCGAAGAAAACGGGGTTTTGCGTATCAAAGAAGAATCGCGCTTTATCCTGATCAACTGGCAGTTCAAGACCCCGACCCTCACGGTCACACTTCCTGAAACGTCATTGGAGACACTCTCCGTCCGCACACAGAACGGAAATATTTCCGCCGAAAACTTTGCTGCGGAAAACAAAGCGGAATTTATTACACAAAACGGAGCGATCCGCATTTCACAGATGAACGCATCCGATTTATCTCTGCAAACCGATGCGGGCGGAATTTTTCTGAAAAATATCACATGTCAAACATTCCAAGCAGAAACCGACATCGGCTCCGTTCGGTTAAGCGGAACGCTTACCGCCGATTCCGCACAATTTACTTCCCAACTCGGAGACATTGACCTTTCCGAAGGCATTATCGACGCAAATGACATTCATTTTTCAACCGATATGGGAAACATCAGCGCAAAACTTTCGGGTTCACAACAAGATTACAGCGCCGACGTAACTTGGGATATGGGCAACACCAATCTGTATCCCTATCAGGGCGGTGACAAACAGATCACTGTAACTTCCTCCCTCGGGAACATTGACATTACTTTTTCCGAATAACTCCCATTTTACAAAACTTACAGAAACGGCAGGCTGTCGGCGCGAACTTGCGCCGACGGCCTGCCGTTTTTCTTTCCATATCGCACACCTGTATCTGCGAATTTTAATTTCAGCGCCCTCACGGGCTGCTCTGTGCAACTAATTTATCCCCACCGCACCGCCTTGCGCATACCAACTTCCCCCACCGCACCGCCTTGCACATACCAACTTCCCCTGCGGCACCATCCTGTACATATCATGGCTTCCTTTTTGCCGCAACGATCGCCTCGTACGTTTCTTTGTTTCAAGGCAACACAGGTATTTTTATCGAAACATTGTTTATGCGTTTTTTGGTTGACTTCTTATGTTTGTTTTGTTATAATTAGTCCGATTTCATACTATTTCTATTCAATTGAGGGAGCGATATGGACGGACAAACAGGGAAAACCGCCGAAACCTGTACGGATGCGGAAGTACTCAAAGAAGTATTGCGTTACGATGAACTCTGGTGTGAGATCATAGCGCAGTACGGAGAATGGGCAAAACAGCAAGGGATTTCCTATCATGAACTGGTGACAGCGTATTCGATCTGGCTATCGCCCTGCACGCAACGCGATATTGTCATACGTTGGGCGATCCCCAAACAGACCGTACACAGTATTCTGCGCGAATTCCAAAAACATGATTATATTTTTCTGGAACGCTCTGAGGCAGACAAGCGGAACAAACATATTTTTTTCAATGCAAAGGGCAAAGAAAAATTCGGGCCAGTCATGAATCGGCTGATCGACCTGGAACTGCGTGTCTGGAAAAGGCTGAAAAAGGAAGAGGCTCAGGCGCTTTTGTCCTTCACGGAAAAATACAGCACCTGTTTTCGGGAAGAAGCACGCAAAGAGGAGACGGAATCCAATGCAGGACAAGCGTGATTTTTTCCGATACGTGATCCCCTCCATGCTGGCGTTCGCACTTTCCGGGGTATATGCTATTGCAGACGGATTTTTTGTCGGCAACGCTCTGGGCGACAATGCTCTGGCAGCCATCAACATCGCCTATCCGCTGACGGCTTTTCTGCAGGCGGTAGGCACCGGCATCGGCATGGGCGGCGCAATCGAGTACGCCATCAACGCCGGGAATCAAAATGAAAACCGAGGCACGTAAAAAAATACCGCTATTTCGGTATAGCAGGTATTTTAATGCTTCTGTTTGCAGCTTTTATAACGGTCATCTTTTTATGGGGCGGGCCGTACATCCTGATCCTGTTCGGTGCGGAAGGCGAAGTACTGCGCATGAGCAAAGAGTATATACAGTTTATCGCGTACGGATCTCTGTTCCAGATCCTAGGGACCGGGCTTGTCCCCTTTATACGAAACATGGGGGGATCCGTAACCTCGATGCTCGCCATGGTTGCCGGTTTTGCCACCAACATCGCTCTGGACTGGACGTTTGTCTGGACGATCGGTCTGGGCATGGCGGGCGCCGCGTTGGCGACCGTGCTCGGCCAGGCAATCACGTTGATCGTCTGTGTCTTGTTTCTTCTGATCAAAAAGCAGGCTCCCGATTTCAAAAAGGGGAAAGAAACCTGGCCGATGACGGGAAAGATTTTAAAAATCGGAATCTCAGCCTTCGGACTGACATTTTCGCCCAATCTTGTACTGATCCTGGTCAATAAGAGCGCCGCTACCATCGCTTCCGATTTCGCGGTCACTTGCTATGCCGCCGCCAGCTACGTAACATGCGTGGTTCTCCTGCTCTTACAGGGCGTAAGCGACGGAGCACAGCCCTTGATCAGTAAACTGTACGGAGAAAACAAAGAACAGCAAGCAAAAAAGATACGCACCTATGCCTATATTTTTTCTGCGGTCACGGCGTTTGTTTTATGTGCAATTATCTGGATCTTCCGCGACAAAATTCCGCTGATCTTCGGAGCCAGCGAAGCCGTCGCGCAGGAAGTATCCGAAATTATGCCGATATTCCTGGTCGGACTTTTGTTTGCAGGCTTTTCGCGCATTACCACCGCTTATTTTTACGCAACCGAACAGGTAAAGTTTGCTTACCTTCTGATCTACGGCGAACCGGTCATTCTGCTTCTTTCTCTGCTGATCCTTCCGCAATTTGTCGGGATCATCGGGACCTGGATCTCCGTTTCCCTTTCACAGGTGCTTATCTGCGGCCTGAGCGCATTGCTCCTCGTTCTGACCCGAAAAAAACCTTCCGACATGATGTCCGCTAAAAAGTAAGCCTGTAACAGTGCTTAAAAAATTGCCATCATAACGGATGCAACTTTGACGAAAATCAAAAACCGTGCGGGCGCAAAAAATTTGCGCCCGCACGGTT
>USSJ01000115.1 GCA_900557285.1 uncultured Clostridia bacterium
TGCTCGGGATCGGCGGCACTGCGCTCGGCCCGATCGCAGTTTTCAATGCGTTGTGTCATCTGCATTACAATGATCTTGCGCCGTCCAAGAGGAAAGGCCCGAAATTCTATGTGGAAGACAACGTGGATCCTGAGCGTATGGCAGCGCTTCTGGACGTAATCGAGCCGGAAAAGACCTGTTTCAACGTGATCACGAAATCGGGTGCGACGAGTGAAACGATGACGCAGTATCTGATCATCAACGATATACTGACGAAGGCGTTGGGTGACAAGGCGAAAGAGAATATCATAGCGACGACGGATCACAAGAAAGGGAATCTGATCAAACTGGCGCAGCGGAACGGATACAAGACGTTCTATATTCCGGACGGAGTGGGCGGAAGATTTTCGGAACTTTGCCCTGTGGGATTGTTGCCTGCGGCGGTGCTGGGGCTGGACATCAAGGCGATGCTGGCGGGAGCGGCGTATATGGACAGTATCTGCAATAAGCCGGGCATTTCGAAGAATCCTGCGCTGGCGTGTGCGGTATTGCAGTATATGGCAATGAAGCGCGGCAAGAATGTCGGGGTGATGATGCCGTATGCGGACAGTTTGAAATTGATGTCCGACTGGTATTGCCAGCTGTGGGCGGAGAGTCTCGGCAAGAACGTTACGCTGGACGGGAAGCCTTGCAATGTGGGGCAGACGCCTGTCAAATCGTTGGGGGTAACCGATCAGCATTCGCAGGTGCAGTTATATACGGAAGGGCCGTTCGATAAAGTGGTTACTTTCCTTTCGGTGAAGAATTACCGCAAAGAAGTAGCGATCCCGCACGGCTGCGAGGATATTCCGGACGTTTCTTTCCTGGGCGGTCATACGATGAATGAATTGATCCAGGCGGAAAACAAAGCGACGGCATATGCTCTTGCCAAAGCGGGCAGGCAGAATTATACGATCTGGCTGCCGGAAGTGAATGAATTCACATTGGGCGAATTGATGTATATGTTTGAATTGCAGACGGCATATACGGGCGCCATGTTTAATATCGATACATTCAATCAGCCCGGAGTGGAGGCGGGAAAACAAGCGACGTATGCGCTTTTGGGTAAGCCCGGATACGAAGCGAAAAAGCAGGAGCTGGACGACGCTCCGCAGGCGGAAGAAAAATACATTGTCTGATTGCCAACCGATCTCAATAAATAATTATTCAGGCTCTGCCGGCTGTGCCGGCAGAGCCTGAATGCCGAAAAGGGGGAATCGGAGCGGATCGCGGATCTGCTTTTGTCGGGGAGATTAAAAATTATGCCGTCGGCGACTGGTTTTGTCTAAAAAGGTTTGACAAAGCATGAGGAAGATCCTGCGGGTTGCAGAAAAAGCGTTGTTTTGCAGTTGCAGGAAGAAATTTGTCTGTGCGGAAAGGGTTGGCAGGGCATGGAAGAGAAAAGGTGAAGAAAAAATTCTTGACAATTGCGGGAAGGTATGGTATTATTGATAATAATAAATCATAAAAACGCAATGACGGGGAGGAGTACCCGCGCGGATTGTTACAGAGAGGGAACGGCAGGTGGAAGTTCTCACAAGAGCGTGGCGGAAGGTAGCCTCTGAGCGGCAAACTGAAAGCGGGGAGCGAGTAGGCTTTGACGGGTTTTTCCGACGTTAAACGGAAACCGATATCGATGCGCGAGGGAAAGCGTGTCTGCATCGGGCAGAGAGCGGAAGAGATTCCGAATTCGGGTGGTAACGCGGTTTTTGTCGCCCCGGACAGCAAGAGAGCTGTCCGGGGCTTTTTTCATTGAGCGAGCGGGCTGTACGGTTCAAAAAGAGCGGGCGGCGAGGGATCATGGAGGTAAACGGAATGAAGATCAAAGGAACGCAACTGTTTGTGAAGGCGTTGGTGGAAGAGAAAGTGGATACGTTGTTTGCGTATCCGGGCGGCATGGCGATAGATTTATTTGACGCATTGTACGGAGAAAAGGAATTCCGCGTGGTGTTGCCGCGGCATGAGCAGGGATTGGTGCATGCGGCGGACGGGTATGCGCGGGCGACGGGCAAGACGGGAGTATGTCTTGTGACGAGCGGGCCCGGGGCGACGAATCTTGTAACGGGGATAGCGACGGCGAACTATGACAGTGTGCCGTTGGTATGTTTTACGGGGCAGGTGCCGACGAATCTGATCGGAAACGATGCGTTTCAGGAAGTGGATATTGTGGGGATTTGTCGGAGTATATGCAAGTATGCGGTGACGGTTCGGCGGCGGGAAGATCTGGGGAGGATCATAAAGGAAGCGTTTTATATAGCGCGGACGGGCAAACCGGGGCCGGTGCTGGTAGATTTTCCGAAGGACATACAGCAGGCGATGGGGAGTGACGAATATCCGTCGGAGGTATCGATTCGCGGATACAAGCCGTCGACGGGCGTGCATATGGGGCAGCTGAAGAAGGCGGCGGAGATGGTAGCGAATGCGAAGCGGCCGTTGTTTCTGGTGGGAGGCGGCGTGAATATTTCGCATGGCGGCGAGGCGATGACGAAGCTGGCGGAAGCGTTGAACGTACCCGTGGTAACGACGATCATGGGAAAGGGTGCGTTGCCGACCGATCATCCGCTGTATATCGGGAACATGGGGATGCACGGGAATGTGGCGTCGAACACGGCTGTATCGGAGTGTGATTTATTATTTTCGATCGGGACGCGGTTTAATGATCGGATCACGGGCAAGATCAGTGAATTTGCGAAGAATGCGAAGATCGTGCACATAGATATTGATGCGGCGTCGATCTCGCGGAATATAGTGGTGGATGTGCCGATCGTTGCGGATGCGCGGGAAGCGATCGAGAAGTTTGCGGAGATAGCGGTAAAGCCGAGGCATACGGAGGAATGGGTCGAACGTTTGCAGAAATTGCGGGAGGAGAAGCCGATAGCGATCCGAAGCGAGGGGCGCATGAATCCGCAGGATATTATCGGAGCGATCAACGAACATTTTAAAGAGGCGATCGTGACGACGGATGTCGGGCAGAATCAGATGTGGACGACGCAGTTTTTGCAATTGCGGGGCAGGAGTAAGCTGTTGACTTCGGGCGGACTGGGGACGATGGGTTACGGATTGCCTGCGGCGATCGGGGCGAAGCTTGGGTGTCCGGATCTTCCGGTGATCAGTATATCGGGGGATGGCGGATTCCAGATGAACGAGCAAGAACTTGCGACAGCGGTATGTGAAGAGTTGCCTCTGATTATATGTATTCTGAACAATTCATATTTGGGGAATGTACGGCAGTGGCAGGAGATGTTTTATGGCGGGAGGTATTCGTGTACGTGTCTGAAAAAGCGTCGCAGCTGTGCGCAGTGGTGTTCCAAGCCGAACGCACAATGTCCGGAGTATATTCCTGATTTTGTGAAGCTGGCGGAGAGTTACGGGATAGAAGGGATCCGTGTCACGAAGCGGGAAGAGATCGGGGCGGCGCTGGAGCGTGCGAAAGCGAGCACGGACAAGCCGACGCTGATCGAGTTTATTATAGACAGGGAATTGGATATATTGCCGATGGTTCCGGGCGGGAATGCGCTGTCGGACATGGTGACCGAGTACAAGAAGGAGAATAAGTGATATGGAAACGGGCAACAAAAAACGTTGGGTATCGCTGTATGTTGAAAACGATGTCGGAGTGCTTGCGAAAATAGCGGGATTGTTTTCGGGCAAGTCCTATAATTTATCCAGTCTGACGGTCGGGGAAACGGAAGACCCGACGGTATCGCGGATGACGATCAGTTTATACGGGGACGACAAGACATTTGAGCAGATCAAGAAGCAATTAAACCGCAGTGTGGAAGTGATCAAGGTACTGGATTTTACCGATCTTCCGATCCACAAAAAGGAGATACTGTTCATAAAGCTGCACAGTTTGCGGCGCGATGAAATGGAAGACGTATTCCGTTCCGCGAATGTTTTCGGGGTCAAGGTAGCCGATTACGATAAAAGCTCCGTGATTCTGGAAAGCGTACAGACGGAATCGGAAAATGACGAAGTGCTGCGCTATTATAAGAAATATTTTTTCTCGCGGCTGGAAGCGGTACGCGGCGGTTCGGTGGCGGTGGAGTCGGTCAGCCGCAGTGACAGATAAACAAAAGACAGGCGATCGTGAGATCCGAAAAGGCGGACGCAAAATGCGTCCGCCTTTTATGTTGCTGTGAAAATCGGGTCGGGAAAAGTCTGAAGCTGCAAATGCGGGGTGAATTTTGGCATATTTCGGCGTTGAATTTAAAAAATTTTGTTACAAAAGTCTGTTATAATTTGCCATAATGACAAAAAATGAATTTTTTTATAAAAAAGGAAACGATTCGTCATGAAAGATTCAGATATTTTCTTATTAAAACTGTCATATATTTGAGCAGAAATAAACACAAAGCTTGATAAAATTTGCGAAAAAAGTGACGGAACGGGCGAAAACGCAGCGAAAAAGGAGGCGCATAAAAATTACAATTATAAATTTTTACGGGACTGAAAAGGCGGGGAAAGGGAAAAATGGCATAACGGAAAAAAGGAAGGTTGTCGGGCGGTAAGATGCGCGGGTGAATAAATTTGCTGCGCGGGCAAAGATCCGCGTGAGATATGAAAAGGCAGGCATGGCAAATTCCGTGAAAATTCAGACGGTACGTATCATAAAAATGCAGGCAAAAACCGACGAAACGGTGGTTTTTTCCGAAGCGACGTGCCTGCGATAAAAATTTTAAAAAAAGCGGCGGGATGCTCTGAAAAAGAGGAACGGGCGGGCGAAAGGGAATTGTGTAAAATCTGATTTGAGTTAAAACAAAGATATAAAAAATCCCACAGTATCTGGGCAGTTTGCCCAGATACTGTGGGATTTTTCGTTTCAGTTAGAAATGGTTTTTGATGGAAAAAGA
>USSJ01000116.1 GCA_900557285.1 uncultured Clostridia bacterium
TTCGATAAGAGAGAGTATAACGGTGAAGAGATAAGTCAATTTTTTGCAATTTATGGTTAACGGGAGGAGTAGAAACCGCGGCTGTTTTTTGATATAATTCCTGCGGAAATCAGAAAAAGAGGCAGTAAAAGGACTGCAGGCGAGAAAAAGAGAGCGGATCGTTGCAGTTGACCGGAAGGAGAGATTATGCAGTTTGAGAAAGCAATTCCCGTATGGCTGGAAAAGCAGGAAAAGACATTGAACAGTATCTGTGCGTTTTGCGTTCGTTTCAAAAAAGCGGAAAATGCGGAATTATTCATCACGGCGAGCAATTGTTATAAGGCGTATTTGAACGGTAAATTTCTGGCATTCGGGCCGTCGCGGGCGGCGCACGGCTATTTTCGGGTAGACCGTATCCCTTTGCGGGGACTGGAAGAAGAAAATGTACTGTTCGTCGAAGCGGCGGGATACAATACGATGAATTATTGGGTGCTGGACCAGCCGGCGTTTTTGCAGGCGGAGATCAGGGAAAACGGGCAGGCAAAGTACTGGACGGGAAAAGATTTTTATGTGCGGCGTTACAGCGAGCGCCTGCAGAAGGTGAGCCGTTTCAGTTACCAGCGCGCGTTTACGGAAAGTTATGTCTTTACGGAATCGCCTGTCAGAACGTATTCTTGCTGTTTCGGGGAGAAAGCGATGCTGCCCGTGCAGGTAACATCGGGCAAATTTTTGCCGCGGGCGACGGATTATCCCGATTATGCGTGCGTGGAGGCGGAAAAGATCGAAAACGGTACATTTCGGGCGGGAGAGGGAGAGCCTTACCGCAACATTTGTATGGAGATAGAGGATCTGCGCATATTCCCGATCGGGGAATGGGAGAGCAATCCCTCCGATTATGTGTGCAATCTCGTATATGAAAAGGGAGAGCAAAGGGACGGATTGAGCGCTGGAGAATATGCGGTATTTGATTTCGGGAGAGCGGAAACGGGGTTTATCGGTACGGAAGTGAGAGCGGAGTCGGACGCGCATCTATATATTTTGTTCGATGAAATGGATCTGCGCAAGTCGCCGGATGCGCCAGCCGAAGTTTTGCCGTACAGGAACGCCTGTGTGAATATCATCGAATACCGTCTCAAAGAGGGTGAATACAGGCATTTTACGTTTGAACCCTACACGGCGCGGTTTGTGAAAGTGCTGGTAAGCAGGGGCAGAGTTTCCGCGCCGAAGGTATACATACAGAAATTTGAAAATCCCGACACGGGTCGGTTTGCGTTTGAATGTGCGGACGAGCGGCTGAACGCGATCATGGATGCGGCGTGCCGTACCTTCCGCCATAATGCGGTCGATCTTCTGACGGACTGTCCTTCGCGGGAGCGGGCGGGATGGTTGTGCGATTCCTATTTTTCCGCGAAGGCAGAGCAGCTGTTTACGGGTGAAAATAAGGTGGAAGAGGCGTTTTTGCAGAATTATGCGATGAGTCCGCATCTTTCGTACATACCCGACAAGATGATCCCGATGTGTTATCCCGCCGATTTTGTGAATGCGCAGTATATTCCCAACTGGGCGATGTGGTATGTGGTGGAGCTGTACGACCAATACCTCAGGAGCGGAGATTTTTCGGTAGCGGAAGCGAGCAGGGAAAAGGTATACGGGATCCTTTCGTTTTTTGAAAAATACCGCAACGAATACGGACTTTTGGAGAATCTGGAAAGCTGGGTATTTGTGGAATGGAGCATGGCGAACGACGAAGAATTTATCAAGGGTATCAATTTTCCGTCCAATATGCTGTATGCGAAAGCGGTCGAGAGCGCGGGACTGTTGTATTCGGACGGCGCTCTGCTGGAAAAAGCGGAAAAGGTGCGCAGTGCCGTGCGTGAATATTCGTTTGACGGAGAGTTTTTTGAAGACAACCGCGTGCGGTGCGAGGGAGGTACAAAACTTCTCGGGCATATAACGGAAACGTGTCAGTATTACGCATTTTTCTCGGGGGTGGCGACGCCGCAGACGTATCCGAAGCTGTTTGAGCTTCTCACGGAAAAATTCGGGGCGACGCGGGATGTGCGCATGACCTATCCGAAAGTATACAAATCCAATGCGTTTATCGGGAACTATCTGCGGCTGATGATGCTTGCGCGGTCGGATAAGCGGACGCAGCTGCGGCAGGAGTGTGTGGATTTCTTTTACGGCATGGCGCAAAAAACGGGCCCGCTTTGGGAAAACGACAATCCTTGCGGCAGTCTTGACCACGGGTTTGCGTCCTATGCGGCGAATCTTCTGGTCGGGTATGTCAGCGGCTTTGCGGGGGTACACGGAAACAAGATCCTGTTTACGGACGCGGCGGAGAAGATCGATTGCCGCATCCGTATCCCCGTGGGGAAGGATGAGCTGGTGTTCGAGCGTGCGGACGGGGTCGAGAAAGTACAGATCCCGCAGGGCTATGAGCGCGCGGATGTGCGCGAAGCGTTCTGATTGTGAGGCGGATATGATCACATACAATTCGCAGTATTTTGAAATGGACGGCAAACCCTGGTTTCCCGTCATGGGTGAATATCCCTACAGCCGCAGCGATTGCAGGGACTGGCGGGAAGATCTTGCCAAGATGAAGGCGCTGGGGGTGGATATCGTATCTTCCTATTGCTGTTGGATCCACCACGAGGAAGCGGAAGGGCATTTCGATTTCCGCGGCAGCAAAAATTTGCGCAGGTTTGCAAAAGAGGTAAAGGCGGCGGGGATGTATCTGTGCCTGCGTGTGGGGCCGTGGGTGCATGCGGAAGTGCGCAACGGCGGATTCCCCGACTGGGTGGAAAATAAAAAATATCGGGCGCGTTCCAACGATGCGGAGTATATGGCGGACGTGGAGAGATATTTCACGCAGCTTTGCGCGCAGTGCGCGGGACTTGCGTATAAAGACGGCGGGCCGATCGTTGCCGTGCAGGTTGAAAACGAATACAGCCAATGGGGCGTGCAGGGAAAGGGGATCGGCGACGAACACATTGCGGCGCTGATCGCCCTGTTGAAGGAAAAAGGGCTGGACGTACCCCTGTATTTTGCGACAGGCTGGGGAAAAGCGGCGACGGGAAAGGCGATTCCCGTATGGGGAAATTATTGCGAGGCGCCGTGGGAAGCGCAGACGGGAGAACTGCCGCCGATGGACGGTTATCTGTTTACGGACAATCCCAACGACGCGAATATCGGCAGCGATACGGGCAGGAAAGAGATGGACGCAACCATTGCGCGTTCGCCGTATCCGTACGCGACGGTGGAACTCGGGTCGGGGATCCAGGTAACGAAGATCCGCCGCCCCGTGATAACGGGCGAAGACTGCGGGGCGATGGCGCTTTGCAAGATCGGGAGCGGCGTGGCGATGCTGGGATATTATGTGTTTCACGGCGGGATCAATCCGACGGGCACGTTCACCTCGATGCAGGAATACTGCGACGAGAAAAATTTGCGGGCGGGTTTTTGCTGCGATCTTCCCGAATTCAACTATGATTTTCAGGCGCCTGTCGGCCAGTACGGGGACATCCGTCCGTGCGGGCGAGAGCTGAAACTTTGGAATTATCTGATCCGCTATTTCGGACGGCAGATCTGCACTTTGCCCGTCAGCCTGCTTCCCGGCAATCCTTCCGACCCTGCCGATCTGCAATCCATGCGCTGCGCGGTGCGCGCGCAAGGGGACGGAGGGTTTGTATTTTTCAACAATTACGTAAGACATTATCCGACAAAAGAGCACAAAGTCCGTTCTTTTTCGCCCGTGCAGGGCGTAACGCTGCCCGATTTTACGCTCAAAAGCGGGCAATACGGTGCGTTTGTCTTTCACAGAGAGATCTGCGGAACTCGCTTTCGGTATGCGCTGGCGACGCCTTTTTGCACGCTGAACGAAAAAGACTGCGTGTTCTGGGCGGAAGAAGGGCAGGGCGAAATCGAAACGGAGGGCGAGCCTGCGGGGAAAGTGATTCTTCTGAGCAAGCAGGACGCACAGAACGCCTGGTGTTTCCCTTATGCGGGCATGGACCGTCTGTTTGTCACGGACGGCGAAATGTACGCATCAGAGGGCGGGATCGTGCTTTTGTGCGGCGAAAACGCCCGCCTGAAAATTTACCCGAAGCCCGAAACGCCGCCGTGCGGATTTGTCTGCACGGGCGATGACGGCGTGTTCGGCTTGTACGAAAAAAAGACAGACGTACCGTCTGTTTCTGTGCAAATCTGCGGACAAGAGCAGGGGGACGGGTACACGGATTATGCTTTGAAATGCGAAGGGCCGTACGAGGATGTTCATGCGGTGCGGCTCGCGATCGGGTACGAGGGAGACCGCCTGGAACTTCTTTTGGACGGGGAAAAGGTAGCGGACGACTATTATACGGGCAGACCTTATGTGTTCGGTTTGCGCGGATACGGGTATCCGTCGCGCATCACGGCGCGCGTTTACGAAATGCGGCAGGATGCGTTCGTCTATACCGAATATCCGCCCGCGTTCATAAACGGGAAAGCGTGCCGTCTGACGTCTGTGAACGCGGCGGTGCAGATGCGGGTATTGCTCGGGTCATGAAAAAAGACCGCCGAAGCGGTCTGAACGATTTTTCCCGAAGCAGTCGGAAAAGATTTTGTCTGAAGCAGTTTGAAAGGATTGCACGGGAAAGATCAGGAAGTTTTGAACACGCGCATGCGCCAGCGGTGCGGGGAAACCTGGTACACTTTTTTAAAGGCATTGATGTAGGCGCTCTGGGAATTGTAATTGAGCCGCATGGCGATGTCGAGCACGGAGAGGGAGTTGTCCATGAGCAGGATGGTGGAATAAACGACGCGGCTCTCGTTGAGACATTGCACCATGGTTTTTCCGACATTTTTTTTGAATTCGCGGCAGATATAGCCGTGGCTGTAATG
>USSJ01000117.1 GCA_900557285.1 uncultured Clostridia bacterium
TATTTCATTTCAAACGGGGACATAAAAAAATTCTGTTGATCGGGGCAACGGGCAAGATTGGAGGGGCTGTTCTGAAAAATCTTGCAGCGGGCAAGGATGTCGATATTTACGCAACATTGCGTACGCACGCATTCGAGGCGAAGGCGGAAAATGTACATGTGATCCCTTACGAAGACCGCTACAAGATGTTGGATGAAGCGGATTGCGTTGTTTGTGCGACGGCGTCGCCGCATACGATCTTGCAGGCGGAAGGCGTACGGGAAAACCTGCATATTGTAAAGCCTCGGCTGTTCATTGACCTGGCTGTTCCGCCTGATATCGATCCTGCGGCGGCAGATATTGGGGGGTGTACGCTTTTAGGTGTAGACGGCTTTCGTGCGCAGGCGGAAGAGAACAACCGAAAAAAACAGAAAGCGGCTCAGGAAGCAGGAACGATCGTAAACGACTGTATTGCGGAATTTTTGGCGGACGATGCGGCGCGCAGGTATGCAAAGAAGCTTGCGGATTTAGACGAAGCGGAGAGACGGGCGCTGTATGCGCTGCGTAAGTCAGACCCGCAAAAATTTGCAGGAGAATTGGAAAAATGGGGAGAATTCGGGGCAGAAAATGAATAGTTTTCCTTTTATGAAAAGAATCGAGGGGAAGAAGTGCCTTCTCGTCGGCGGAGGCAACGTTGCGTTGCGAAAAGCGGAAAAACTTATTCCGTTCGGACCGGAACTGACCGTCTGTGACGAAACACCGTGTGAGGATTTTTTAAAACTTCCTGTGAAAATGGTTCGGTGCGGTTATGACAGTTCTCTTTTACAGGGAATGGATTTTGTCGTTGCGGCAACGGATGAACGGGCGGTAAACGCACAGGTTTCGAAGGATTGCAGGGAACAAGGGATCCCGGTGAACAGTGCAGACGACCCGAACAACTGTGATTTCTTTTTTCCCGCTCTCCTGTTGCGCGGGGATATAACGATCGCAATATCGACGGGAGGTACGTCTCCGGCTTTGGCGGCTGTATTGCGCGAGTATTTGGAAAGCGTTTTGCCGGCAGATTTAAGCGATCTGTCAAAAGAGTGCGCGCGCTTGCGGGAAGAAAAGAAAGGGGCAGAGTATATTTCGGCGGTGCGCAGTCTTTTTTTCCGTTCGTTGGGTAAGGAGATTGAGAAATGAAAACAATACGGATCGGAACGCGCGGATCGAAGCTGGCGTTGGCGCAGGCGGAAATTTGTGCGGCGGCATTTTCCGATAAAGGGTTCAAGACGGAACTGAAGGTTATACGGACACGGGGAGATGCCGATCAGCGGTCGGCGCTTTCGCAGATCGGAAAGGGAGCGTTTACGGATGAATTTACACAGCTTTTGCAAAAGGGCGAGATCGATGTAGCGGTGCATTCGGCAAAGGATCTTCCGACGGTTGCCGAAAAAGACGATTTTTTTTGTCTCCCGAGGGAAGATGCGCGCGACGTATTGATTTTAAGAGGAAGCGAAACGGTCCGCATCGGGACGGGTTCGCCGCGGCGGGCGGCGAGTGCAGCGGAAAAATTCCCCAGAGCACAGATTTTGCCTGTACGCGGCAACGTGGATACGCGTCTTCGAAAACTTGCTTCAGGGAATTACGACGCCCTGGTTCTTGCGGCGGCAGGTTTGATCCGTCTTGGGCTGTATGACGGAAAATCGGACAGGTTTACCTGGGAAGGAGAAACTTTTTTTGTTCGGTATTTGGAGGTAAACGAATGTGTTCCTGCGGCATGCCAGGGGATTATTGCGATAGAAGGAGAACCCGGCAGGCTGATTTCCGATGCCGAAACAAAGAAAACGGCCTTGCTGGAGAGAAAGTTGCAACGGACGTTGGGCGGCGATTGTGAAGGGGGCGTCGGGGCATATTTTGACGGGGCGCGCCTGTATGCCCAGCGGGACGGGAAACGTGCAAGTCTTGTATACGACGGGGAAGATAGTATTGCCCGTCTTGCGGGGATGCTCTTATGAACAAGGTTTATCTGGTCGGAGCAGGCTGCGGGAAAGATCTTTTAACGCTGCGCGGAGCGGAATTGCTGAAACAAGCGGATTGCGTCGTATATGACAGCCTGTTGGACGAATCGCTTTTGGAATGGTGTCGTGCGGACTGTGTACGCATTTTTGCGGGCAAGCGAAGCGGCGGCCAGGGAATGAAGCAGGATGAGATCAACCGGATTCTGAAGGAATGCGGAAAAAAATATGCGGTGACGGTACGTCTGAAGGGCGGAGATCCGTATGTGTTCGGCAGAGGCGGAGAAGAAATGCTCGCGCTGTTGTCGGAGAACATTGCCTGCGAAAGCGTACCGGGAGTTACGAGTGCCATAGCGGCGGCGGAACTTGCCGGGATCCCCGTAACGCACAGGGGGAGTTCGCGCGGCGTCCATATCGTCACGGCGCAGACAGAGAGCGGATTTGCGGATTTTTCCCGATTGGCAAGTGAAAACGATACGCTGGTCATATTGATGGGAAAATCGGCGGCCGAGCATATATATGCGGAGCTTACAGGCGGCGGAATGCCGAAAGATACTCCCTGCGCCGTCATTTCACAAGCGGGAAGTCCTTCTGCACGCGCAGAGCGCGGCTTGCTTCGGGATCTGCCCGGTATAGCCCGAATGCTTCCTGCGCCGCAGGTGATCGTCATCGGGAAAGTTTGTGCGCTCGATCTGACGGTTCAAAATCCGACGGACGAGATATTGCAAAAGGGAAAAGTTTGCGTGGCGGTAACGGGTACTTCCATGCATGCGGAAAGAGTTTGCGGCGCGTTGAAAAAAAGAGGGATCGATGCGGAAAATTGTGCCTGTATGCGCGTAGTTGTATCGGATTTTGAAAATGTATGGGATACGTTGCCGGAGCGCAAATGTCTTGTTTTCACATCCGCAAACGGGGTCAAAATATTTTTTGATCGTGCTTTGGAACGCGGCGTGGATTTTCGCGTTTTCGGAGATAAAAAATTTGCGGCGATCGGGACGTTTACGGCGAATATGCTGGCGCGTTACAGCTTTCGCGCGGACTATATCCCGAAAACGTTTACCTGTGAAAGTTTGCGCGATATGTTGCAAAAACTCGGGCTGCCGCGAAGGGAAGTCTTGCTTTTGCGAAGTGCCGCCGGGGATAAGATGTTGGAGGAAGTCGGCGAACAGACGGATTTATATGACACTGTTCCCGATGCGGATATGCTTGAAAAGTCTGCAAACATCTTAAAACGAGCGGAGATCATAACGTTCGGGTCGGCAAACGGCGCCCGCGCCGTATTGAATAAATATATTTTGCCTGCAGATTGTACGGCTGTCTGTATCGGAGAAAAGACGGCGGAAGCCGTGCGCGGGTACGGTTATCGGGTCGAGGTTTGTGCGGAGGCGTCGGCGGACGCATTGGCAGATGCTGTCGGCAGAGTGAAGGAGAAAATATGCAGAGATTGAGAAGAACGAGAAAGAATATGCTTTTGCGGGAGCTGGTCAGCGAAACGCAGATAAAAAAGAGCGGGTTGATCTATCCCGTATTTGTACGCTATGGGGAAGGGGTTTGTGAAGAGATACCGTCCATGCCCGGAGTTTTCCGTTACAGTGCAGATATGCTGGATACGGTTGCCGAACAAGTGGCGCAAGCGGGGATCGGCGGGGTGATGTTGTTCGGGATCCCGCACGAGAAAGACGAAACGGGAAGCGGAGCAAGGGATGAAAACGGCGTGGTGGCGCAGGCGATCCGCAAATTCAGGTCATTTTTTCAAAAGACAGGCAAACGGTTTCTGATCATTGCGGACATTTGTCTTTGTGAATACACGTCGCACGGTCATTGCGGTGTGTTGGCGTGCGACGATGTGGATAATGACGCTTCTTTGCCTTTGCATGCGGGGGCGGCGCTTGCGGCAGTGCGGGCGGGAGCGGACATGGTAGCCCCCTCGTCTATGATGGACGGGGTCGTGGAAGCGATCCGGAAAACGTTGGATGCGGAAGGGTATACGGATATCCCGATCATGGGCTACAGTGCAAAATTTGCTTCTGCATTTTACGGACCGTTCCGCGATGCGGCGGAGTCGGCGCCCAAGAGCGGAGACCGCAAATCCTATCAGATGGATTGTAGAAACAACAGGGAAGCTATGCGCGAGCTTGCGGCGGACGAGGCAGAAGGAGCGGATATATTGATGGTCAAGCCTGCGCTCTGTTATCTTGATATCGTGAAGCAGGCGCGGGAAAGAAGCGATCTGCCCTTGGCGGTTTACAATGTAAGCGGAGAATATTCGATGGTCAAAGCGGCTGCGGCGGCGGGAATGATCGACGAACGCAGAATTGTGAAAGAGATCCTGACATCGTTTTTCCGTGCGGGAGCGGATATTGTGATTACATACCATGCGCTCGATTATGTCCGCTGGGAGCGGGAAGGTGAAAAACGATGACGCAAAATCAAAGACTGTATGAAGAGGCGGTAAAAATAATGCCGGGCGGGGTCAATTCCCCGGTGCGGGCGTTTCGCGCGGTTGGGATGACGCCGCGGTTTATCGTGCGCGGAAAAGGCGACTGTATTTATGATGCGGACGGGAAAGAATATATTGACTATGTGATGAGCTGGGGACCGCTTCTGTTGGGACACGCGCGGGAAGAGGTCGTGAAGGCGGTCAAAGAGGCGGCGGAGAACGGTCTGACGTTCGGCGCTCCCACGGGCAGGGAAACGGAGCTAGCGGAAGAAATACAAAATGCCTGTCCGCACATGGAAATGCTTCGCCTCGTAAATTCTGGGACGGAAGCGACGATGTCGGCGATCCGCGTGGCGCGCGGCTATACGCGCAGAGATAAAATTATTAAATTTGAAGGTTGCTATCACGGCCATTCG
>USSJ01000118.1 GCA_900557285.1 uncultured Clostridia bacterium
TCGCCGTTGAAGGTATTTATAACAGTTTTGATCGCGGCGGGGGTGATTGTCGGGTTGTATTTCCTGTTCCGGATGTATAGCGGCTGAGCGGTTTTCGGGACGAGATATTCTCGGAAGTCTTGTTGGGGGCGTTTTTGCGGATGAACCCTGCAATATTATAAATCGGTTATTTTTTTGTCAAGTCTTGTCTTGCAGAAATTTTGAATTTATTCTATAATAAAATAGGTTAGGTGTATACGAAAAGGATCGGATTACAGAATTTTCGTATTGCTGGAAATGAAAAACATATTGACAGGTCGGAATAGAGGTATATTTCTTCCTGAAAGGGGCCAAGCATGAAACAGGATACAAGGATCCGTGAATTAGTGGCGCCTGTCCGTGTACTGATGTCGGAAGGCGTTGAGGAGGCGGAGAATCTTCTGCGGGAAGCGGATCAGATCGGACTGAATGAAAAGGTGTTTGCAAAAGTACACGGCAAAGCGCGCATTCTTTTGGATTTCGGAAAAGAATTGCACGGCGCGCTTCGCATTGTGACGGGGTACGGCACAGACAGCTTTCCGGTACATTTGCGGTTGGGAGAATCAGTCGGCGAAGCGGTATCGCCGCTTGGAACCAAAAGCAGTACGAACAACCACAGTCTGCGCGATATGACCGTGCCGCTGCCGATTTTATCGGATATGGAATTCTTTTGCAGCGGATTTCGCTTTGCGTACCTTGAATTTCCCGACGAAGCCACGCAGTTTTGCCTGAAAGCCGTCAATGCTGTTTACATTCACAACGCGCGTCCGCAGCTGGGTGCGTTCCGCTGTTCGGACGAACTGATCAACCGGATCTATGACACGGCGGCTTACACCGTTCAGCTGTGTGCGCAGGATTATATCTGGGACGGCATCAAACGCGACCGCCTCGTGTGGATCGGGGATATTTATCCGGAAATGCGTGCATTGCTTTCCGTCTGTGCGGATGACGGATGTATCACGAAATCGCTGGATTTCGTGAAGGGCGAAACGCCGTTGCCGGCGTGGATGAACAGTTTCCCCATGTACAGCATGTGGTGGCTGATCATTCTGTGCGATTACTATAAACTCACGGGCAATCTGGAATACATATTGTCGCAGAAAGAATACATGGTCGCTTTGCTGGAGCAGATCGATGCCTGCATTGCGGAGAACGGAGATTTTAACTTCGGCGTCAATTTTGTGGACTGGCCGACGCATGAACAGCCGGACGAACCGGAAGGCGTCCGCTGTCTTTGCAGGATCTGCGCCGACCGTGCGGAGGAACTGGAAAAACTGTGCGGACGAGACGGTTCTCTTTCGCGGCGCATCCGCGCGAAGATGGACAAAAAAGATGTCCTTGTGCAGGATAAAAAGCAGATCGTCGCGCTCAAATACTTCTCGCGGACGGCGCTTTCCGCCGCGGAGAAAAAACTTCTTACCGAAAACGGCGCGAAGGGATTTTCCACGTTCATGAGCTATTTCCTGCTCGGTGCGCTGAGCGAGAATGCGGGAATGGAAAAAGCGCTCTCCGCCCTGAAAGAATATTACGGCGGCATGCTGAAAATGGGAGCTACCACCTTCTGGGAAGATTTTGACGTCGATTGGATGGAGAATTCTTGTCCCGTGGATCGTCTTTGCAAGGAAGGCGAGCGCGATATTCACGGCGATTTCGGAAGGTATTGTTATATCGGTTATCGGCACAGCCTCTGTCATGGCTGGTCGGCAGGGGTGATTCCGTTCCTTTTGGACCGCGTTGTCGGCGTGAAGATCGATAAAGCAGGGTACAAAGAAATAACCATGTCGCCCGATCTCGGGTCGCTCACTTACTTCGATGCGCAGATCCCGACGCCTGCGGGCTTACTGAAAATTTCCTGCAAAAAAGAAAACGGAAAAGTAAAGACGACGGTCGATGCGCCGGAAGGCTGCAAAGTAAACGTTGTTGAGAAAAACTGACGGGATATCTGAGCAACGGGAAAATTTGCTTGTTTGTTCGGAAAAAAATATTTGCAAAAAGTATTCAGTTGTACAACGGCAGTCAGCGGTGCTGCGTTTTTTGTCGGGATAAAAGCGGAATGCCTTGATGCGCAAAATGCGATTTGCGCATCAAGGCATTGTTGTCTGACGAGGCTGAATGTTGCCCGCATAAATTTTAAGGAGAAACGGGTTGAATGCGGTATTCAGACATGCAGGAGGGTCGCGTGCAAATTTTTTCAAACTTTTAACAGAAATTTCTGTAAACTTGTGTTATAATGGTGGCATGAGAACAAGACCGCTGTACGGGCGGCGTTTGAACCGCCTGCAAAAATTGATGCTTGCGGCGCTGGTCTGCGCGATCATTTTTTTGACGGCGCAGGTGCCCTGGCTTGCCGAATATTTCTATGCGCGAGGCATTACGCGCGGGTTGGGGTTCTGGATCGGTCAGATCACGGGTATTTTTTCCCTTTCTTTTTATGAGATCACGGCGGTTTTGCTTATTCTCGCAGCTGTTTTTTTATTGGTGTATTTCGGGGTCGGGCTCAGAAAAAAAGAATTTGCATGCATATTTCGCACACTGTATCGGCTGGGAATGGCGGCCCTGTGTGTGCTGGCGCTGTTCGGCATACTGTATGCGCCCCTGTACAACCGCGGTTCCGTCTACGATGCGCTGGGCCTTTCCGTGGAAGGAGAGATAGCACAGGAAGATGTTTACGCCGCCGCCCAATATTACGTGGAGCAACTCAATTTGCTGGCAGGAGAGCTTTCACGGGACGCAAAAGGGAATGTCGTGGCGCCGTATTCGTTTGAAGAAACGGCAAAGCGGATCAATGCGGAATTTGGCCGTTACGGGAATTATTTCGCTTGCTACGGGATCAGACCGAAGGCTGTGGCGTTGTCGGTGCTGATGAGCTATCTCGGGATAACGGGCATCTACTTTCCGTTTTACGCGGAAGCCAATGTGAATACGAATATTCCGGGTTATGTCCTGCCCGTTACGATGGCGCACGAAATGACGCACGCCAAAGGCGTGTCGCGCGAAAACGAAGCGAATGTCAATGCCTATGCGCTGTGTATCCGTTCGCAGGATGACTATCTGCAATACAGCGGACTGATGAGTGCGGTATCGGTCACGCTGAATGCCCTCTCGGAAGAAAATTTCGAGGTGCTGTATGAGCGCTTGCTGCCGGAAATCAAGCAGGAATATCGAAATGCGAACGAGCATTATGCCAAATACGAAGGGATTATCGATGAAATTTCAGGATTTTTCAACGATTTATTCCTGAAAGCGAACGGAGTGCAGGACGGAACGATGAGTTACGGCAGAACGGTAGAGAGTCTGGTGGCGCTGTATCGGGAACAGAGCGGCGCATAAAGGATGGCGCGGAAAAATACGGGCAGGAGAGATGCGGTGTAACCGCAAAATGGAAATAAATACAGAAAGGATTTTATGCGCACCGTCGGCCAAAGGTTGACGGCGCGTTTTTGTAGTGCTATAATAAATAGCCGAAAAAAGTGCATATAGCAAAGGAGTAGGCAATGCTGTTGAGTGATGCGAAAATCGGCGGGAAATACATTGTGGAGAGTATATCTCTGCCGTTTGAAATGGAGCGGCATCTCGAAGCGCTGGGCATGACAGACCGTGCGCCCGTTACCGTACTCAACCGGAAGGGAAAGGGGATTCTGATCATCAAGCTGCGCGGTACGCGGTTTGCGCTCGGAAGCAACATAACGAGAAATATCGGCGTGAGGGAAGCGGAATGAGCGAAAAAAGAAAGGAAAACGTACAGGAAGACGCACAGGAAGAAATGACCATCGGATTTATCGGAAATCCGAATTGCGGGAAAACGACGCTTTTCAACGCTTATACGGGGGCAAACCTGAAAGTTGCAAACTGGCCGGGAGTGACGGTAGAAAAAGTGGAAGGCGCGATCCGTGATCATAATCAGAAGATTCATCTTGTAGATCTTCCGGGTACATATTCTCTGACGTCCTACACGATGGAAGAGACGGTCGCGCGTAATTTTATCCTGAGCGACGAAGTGGATGTAGTTATCAATGTGGTGGATGCGTCGGTGCTGGAGCGCAGTTTGTACTTAACGTTGCAGCTTTTGGAGCTGGGAAAACCGGTCGTCATGGCGCTGAATATGATGGACATTGTGCAAAAACGCGGCATGGAGATCGATATGCACCGTTTGCCGGAAATGTTGGGCATCCCCGTGATCCCTGTAACGGCGCGCAAACGCAGAGGATTGGATGTGCTGCTTCATGCGGCGATCCATCACCGCGGCCATAAGCCTTCCGAAGGGCTCGTGCACGATCATCCGTACAAATCGGCGCATCAGCACGATCACGCCGAATATGCCATGGTGTATTCGGACGCGATCGAGGATAAGATCGACAAGATCATATCTGCATTGGAAGAAAAGTATCCCGATCTTCCCAATTTTCGCTGGCACGCGATCAAACTGCTGGAAGGCGATAAGGAGATCGTGGAAAAATACCCCGTCGACCTTCCGGATGTGCTCGATAAAAATTACGAATCGGAGATCATCAACCAAAAATACGATTTTATCGGCGAGATCATACACGAGGTTCTTTTGCATAAACAGGAACAGGATATTCTGACGGAAAAGATTGACCGTGTTCTGACGCACAGGATCTGGGGGATCCCCGTTTTTCTCGGGATCATGGCGCTGGTGTTTTTCCTCACTTTTTTTATAGGAGACTGGATCAAAGGCTTTTTTGAACTGGGGATCGGCTGGCTTTCCAACGCCGCGCAAAACGGATTGGATTCCGTCGGGGCAAGCAGGATCATCACGTCCCTTGTTGTGGA
>USSJ01000119.1 GCA_900557285.1 uncultured Clostridia bacterium
GTTTCTGTCCGTCCGAAACATCCGAAAACAATTTTTCCGACAGGCTTTCCCCACCGACCATCTGTATACTCTCCTCGACGATCCGCTCGTCTTCTTCCTTCAGCTTCCCGAAAAAATTCGTGTACGGATATCTGCCTGCTTCCACAATTTCACGGCAGGTCATCCGATCTGTTTTGATACGCTCCGTCAAAACAACCGAAAACTTCGTGGCAAAATCTTTATACGAGAGCGACTTCACGTCCGATCCGTTTACATAGACCGCACCGCCCAACGTCTCCAGATGACGGGTCAGACTTTTTAAAATCGTAGACTTTCCTGCCCCGTTTCGCCCGATCAGCGTTATGATTTCCCCTGCTCCGATCTCCAGATCGATGCCACCGATCAGAATTTTCTTATTATACCCAACGCAAAGCTTTTGCGTCGATAAATACTGCATCACAATTCCCCCCGCCTCTTTGACAAAAGCATCGCAATGACAACAGGCGCACCGAATACGGCCGTTACCGTTCCGATCGCCAGTTCCGTCGGTGCAAAAACCGTGCGGGCGATCAGATCGCATACCAGACAAAATACCGCACCCATCAAAAATGTTCCGGGCAATATGACAGAAGGCTTGGACGTCGAAAACATCATTTTCGTAAGATGCGGCACAGCGATCCCTACAAAGCTGATCGGCCCGGCATATGCGACAACGCACGCAGATAAAATACCGGAAAGAAGAATCAACAGCACACGGAACAGTTTTACATTCATGCCCATGCTCTGCGCATACCCTTCCCCCATCCGGAACGCCGAAATCGGCTTGATAAGCAGAAGTGTCCCGGCAAATGCACTGAGTACAAAACCGGCAATCACCGCAACATCGTCCCAATCCTTTCCCGAAAAACTTCCCATCGACCAATATGTAAGGTTGACGATCTCTTCATCTTTCGCAAAAGTTATTATAAGATCGGTGATCGCGGAACAAATATAACCGATCATGATGCCGATGACAAGCAATATAGCCATATTTTTCGTTTTCCCGGCGCACAGCAATACAAAACCCATCGAAATCAATGAACCGATAAAGGACGCCATAACCATACTGATGCCGCTGAGCCCGCCCAGAAAATTTGTCGCAATCACGACGCAAAATGCCAATACCATCTTTGCCCCCGAAGATATGCCGAGCACAAACGGACTGGCGATCGGATTGCGGAAATACGTCTGAATCAGATACCCCGAAACGCCGAGCGCGCCGCCCAAAAGGGCGGCGCTGATATTTTTCACTCCTTCTGCCTTTGGAGTGTCCGCGAAGGAGAAAGTATTTAGATAAATTTCTAAATACCTGTTGACAGCCTGCGGGACATGTGCTATCGTATACTGAGCCTGTCCTTTAAAACTATCCGTAAATAAAATTCTGAAAACATCCGCCACTGAAATGTTTGCACTGCCGATCCAGATATTGGCGATTACCGCGATAAACAACAATATTGCCAGAATTGCAAAACATATTTCCCAGCGCAGAATACCGGATTTTTGTTTTTTCATTCACTCAACCTGTTTACATATTCGAGAGTGTCGGAAACCTCATCATTATACAGCATATTGTAAATATCCATCACCATCTCGCCCATTTTATCCATTTTCTGATAAAAATCATTGGACGTTCTCCACACATTTCCGTCTTTGTATGCTTTAAAATCTTTAAACCAATCCCCAAGACGTGCATCCATCAAGCCCTGCAATGTTTCATCCGAAACACCCGACGCTCCGCTCGTCCAGTTGTACAAAATATAATCCGCCTGCGAACACGTCGCCACAAACGTTTCCTGATCCATCTTCGTATTTCCGGATTTGCCTGCCCCGATCTCGCTCACCTGTTTGCCGCCTGCAAGATTTACAAGTTCCGTCACATAATCTGCCGCATTGCGCACATAATACGTTTCTTTACTGGAGGTCGTATAAAAAACAAGAACACTTTTCCTGTCTGCATCCGACAGTTCGCCTATTTTCTCCAGTGTTTCATTCAAAATATCGACCTGCTCATTGAATACCGCGTCCGATTGCTCACGCATACCGAAAATTTCACCATATATTTTGATCCACTCCGTACGAGCAAGCGGATGCCCTTCCGACGAAGACTGATCCCGCATAATGCGCAATCCGCATTGCTCGCTGAGCATCTCTTCCACTTCCGGCTCATAATCGATCATTGTCGAAAAAACAGCGAACGTTACCTTCTTTTCCGCTCCGATCGTCAGAATTTTCTCATAATCCGGAACATTGTATTTACCGACTTCCTGCACCTGACCGCTCTCGATCGCGTTTTTGATTTCTTCGATCCGCCAGGTCGTATCCGATGTCGTCATCGGTACTTTGTCCAGCGCTCCCATCGCATTGATGAGCGACATTGTACTTGCCGAAGAAACCATAATGTTTTCACAATCTGACGCCGTCATAAGATTCGTCTTTTCCGGAAGGCCGCTTACCGTCTTGACGCCTTCCGGCAACAAAAGCCACGCGGAATTCAATTCTTTGTTTTTATCGTAAATCTCGATCCTTGAATAGGCACGACCCTGTCCGTCTGAAAAATGTTCGATCGAAAAAAGTTCCGCAAAGGTATTGCTCTCTTTCCCTTCACTGACCAGTTCGCTGTATTGCACGATTTCAGTCGGTTTCTCACCCTGCTCCTTTTTCGAACACGCCGAAACCAACATCATGCTTCCCAGCATAATCACCGCACACAAAAGTAATGCCAAACTTCTCTTTGCTCTCATACTTACCTCTTTTCTTGTATTTGTTATAAGTAAACCGAGAAGAAGATGGCAACAAAAAACGCCCGCAGAATCCTGCGGACGCACCTCTCCCATGGTAAAAGATTTGCCGGCCGCATTCTCCGATTGCCCAAGAATGTTTCTCCGATCGAATTTCAAGCAGGTCTCCTGACTTACGGTCCTTTTCGGATTCGGCTCGCCTTCTCAAACTTCCGTTCAATGGCACAGCGCCTCTTTTAACCGCTCACAGTAATGGCTGTTGCACCGGATTTTCACCGGTTTCCCTTTTCACCTGCCCTTCGGCAGACACTTGATTCGCACAATTTACTTATAAATATAGTGTAATGCAATTCCAGAAGGAAGTCAATCCTTTTCTTATTTTTTCCGTCCCTTTGCATTAAGTAAACAATATATTGCTATTCAGCAGCAAATTTTTGCCGGATATTAGCAATAAGCCATGACGCATTCACCTGCGGCATGGCTTATTGAACAAATCTTATCGGCGTTTTGATTCGCTTATCTTACCTTGGGCAAATCGATGATCAGATCTTCATTGCCACGTCCCAGGCGCGCCAGACTGCCGTCATGACATTCCCGACTTCGTAACAATCGCCGACCAAATACTTCGTTTTTGTTCCCAAAGGCTGCGGCACATATCCTACACAAAGGATCACTGTATCGCCTTCCAAAGAAATATTCTTGTTGTTTTTGTCCGTCACCACAACGCCTTTTTCCGTAATGCTTTTCAACGTCGTGTTCAGATAAACGGGAACTTTTTTCAGTTTGAAGAAATCGCGCAGATAGGAAGAATTGGCAAGGCATAAGCCTTTGACCGCCATCAGATCGTTCTTCATTTCCACAATAACGGGATGTTTCCCGCGGTTGTACAATTCGTATGCGATTTCGCAACCTGTCAGACTCCCTCCGATAATAATAACCTTTTCGCCGGCCTTGGAACGATCATTCAGATATGTCAACGCCTCCAACGCACGTTCTGCTCCCGGTACACGCAATTTCCTTGCCTTCGCACCTGTCGCCACAATCACTTCATCTGCATCCAAACTATCCGGATCTGTAATTTCCGTATTTAGTTTTACTTCCACACCAAGGTCTCGGATCTGCTTTCTGTACCATTCGATCAGCTGTCTGTCTTTTTCTTTAAAATCAAACGATGCCGCCGGAATAAATACGCCGCCCAACTCGCCCGTCTTTTCATAGATCGTGACTTTGTGTCCGCGCAAAGCCGCTACCCGGGCCGTTTCCATGCCGCCGATGCCGCCGCCGATGACGGCGACTTTTTTCACTGTCTTTGCTTTTCGGATTCCGTATTTTTCCGAATTCATCGAGATCGGATTTACGGCACACCGACACATTGCTTTTGTCTCTGCCAACGTCTGTGTGTTCGGTACGCCCTCGTATTTTGCCAGATTAAAACATCCGTTATGACAGCATATGCACGGTCGGATGTCTTCTTCCTTCCCGTTCATCAGCTTCGTTATCCACTCCGGATCCGCCAAAAACTGACGGGCTACTCCCATCGCGTCGATCTTTCCCTCTCGAATTTTCTCTGCCGCATAGTCAGGCTCGTTTCGCCCAGCAACCACAACCGGGATCGATACCGATTTTTTCACCTCTTCCGCTTCTCTGTAATTGCAATTCAATGGCATATACATAGGCGGATGCGACCAGTACCACGCATCGTATGTACCGTTGTCGCAGTTCAGCATATCATATCCGGCATCCTGCAGATATCTGGCCGCCTTGATACCCTCTTCCAGATCTCTCCCAACTTCCTTATAATCATCGCCTTCACACGGCAAAGCACCGGCGCGGAAATCTTTTGTCTTGGATACCACTGAATAGCGCAGCGAAACTGGGTAATCTTTCCCGCACGCCTGCTTGATCGCCCGCACAATCTCCACCGCAAAGCGATATCTGTTTTCAAAACTGCCGCCATATTCATCCGTTCGTTTGTTGACATAGGGAAGAGTGAACTGATCCAGCAAATATCCTTCATGCACCGCATGG
>USSJ01000120.1 GCA_900557285.1 uncultured Clostridia bacterium
GATCACGGCTTTCACGTCGGCCTTTTCCATGCGATAAACGAGGTCTTTTTCCATGAGCATATGGGTCGCGGGAATAGCGATGGCGCCGATTTTTGCGAGAGCCATGAGGACGATCCAATATTCGTAGCGCCGTTGCAGAATGACGAGAACGGTATCGCCGCGGTTTATTCCGAGAGAGAGAAAGAAATTGGCTGCCTTATCGGAAAGCCGCTTTATGTCGGCAAAACTGAAGATGCGTTCGCTGCCGTAATCGTCGCACCAAACGAGTGCGCGTTTGGTTGGCTCGAGGCGGGCGTATTCATCCACGACGTCGTAAGCGAAATTAAAGTTTGCCGGAACTTTTAATTGAAAATGGGTGTAGAAATCGTTGTAATCGCGAAAGTGTGCTGCGTTGGAAAAACGGCTCAAAAGATTCATTGCAAAGTGCCTCCGTACAGGCAAGTAACCTGAATATCAATCTATATTGTACCATAAAGCAGATAAATAATAAAGTATATTTTGAAATTTGTTAAAAAATTTGCTCGATTATTTGCAAAACTGCAAGGCGGATGGTATAATATAAAGAAAAATGAGACATAAAAAAAGTACGGTGATAAAGACATCGTAAAATCGGTGATGAAATGCTGGATAAACTTACGGCATCGGTGCTGGCGGCGGTCAATTCGGAAACGGACGGGACGTATAAGGTACTGGAAGAAGACGAGATCATGGCGGATATTCCGCCGCGGCTGAAGACAGATTCCGCAGGGCTTGCGAATGCAATGCGATATTTATCGGAGCGCGGATATATCGACATACGCTATTCGGAGAAAGGCACGTATTGTGTCTGTTCTTTGCCGAAAGGCAGGACGTACGATGAAACGGCGGGAGCGGAGCGGTACCGCGGTAAGCGCACGTTCCGAAATCAGATGCTTCTGACGTTTTTTGGCGCGTTGGCGGGAGCCTTTGTGGGCGGATGTCTGGCAGGGCTCTTGTTTTTATTGGTTTTGTAGAAAAGGAAAAGACCGCGGAAGGGGCGGATTGCACCGAAGGAACGGGAAATGTTGAACAAAGAAGAGAACGAAGTCATGCGCGCGGTGTACGATATGTGCGACGGAAAAGACAGCTGTCTTGTGAGTCCGATGGAGATCATGAGCATCCTTCCGGTCAAGCGCAAGTATACACCGGAGCGAGTGGAAAAAATTTTGCGGTCGCTGGAACTGGATGATTATTTTGATCTGATCGAATCGGATCGGAAAGGGGAAAAGATGTATGTGATCACCCTTCATCCGAACGGAATGGCGTACAAGCGTACCGCCCAGCAGGTGCGGCGCAGTGTTGCGTTCAAGATCGGTTTGTCGGTTGCCGGGGCGGTGATCACGTTTGTGGTCGGACTATTGCTGAAAATTATTTTTACCTGATCGGCTGCGGATCCGTTCGTGCTTACGGAAGTGATTGCCGGGTATATTTTTTGAAAATGCAATGCTTTCGGGCGTTGCAATTTTTATGCGGTAAAGCGGAATGCTTGACTTGGAAAAGGAATTCGTGTATAATATTTCAAACGTTTGTTTGTAATTATTCTGAATTTTTCGGAAGGAGTAATCGGAAGGCCGCGGCGCGTTGAGAGTCGCGGGAGGGCACGGGAGAAAAAATGGCGGATTTTGAATTGGTATCGGCATACAAACCTACGGGAGACCAGCCGCAGGCGATCGAAAAACTGACGGAAGGGGTGCTTGACGGGATACGGACACAAGTATTGGTGGGCGTAACGGGCAGCGGAAAGACGTTTACGATGGCGAACGTGATCAAAAACGTAAACCGTCCGACGCTGGTGATCGCCCACAATAAGACGCTGGCGGCACAGTTGTGCAACGAATTCCGTGAATTTTTTCCGCATAACCGCGTGGAATATTTTGTCAGTTACTATGATTATTATCAGCCGGAGAGTTACATTCCGAGCACGGACACATATATAGAAAAAGACATGTCGGTCAACGATGAGATCGATAAGTTGCGCAACAGTGCGACGGCGAGCTTGGGAGAGCGTTCGGATACGCTTGTTGTTGCGTCTGTATCGTGTATTTACGGGTTGGGGGCGCCGGAAGAATATTTTGATCTGGCGATATCCCTGCGGCCTGGGGATACGCTTTCGCGGGATGATTTGCTGCGCCGTCTGGTCGAATTGCAATACGAGCGGAAGGATGTGGATTTTACGCGTTCCTCCTTTCGTGTGCGCGGGGATATTGTGGAGATATTTCCTGCGGGGAATTCGGAAATTGCGATCCGTGTGGAATTTTTCGGGGATGAGATCGACAGACTGTGTGAAGAAGAAGTTGTAACGGGTAAAGTTACGGCGGAGCTGAAACATATTTGTATTTTTCCTGCCAGTCATTATGCGGTGGGAAGTGCAAAGATGACGGCGGCGCTTGCGGCGATCGAGCGTGATCTTGAAGACGAGGTAAAGGCGTTTCGGGATGACGGAAAGCTGCTGGAAGCACAGCGTCTGGAACAGCGTACGCGCTATGATATTGAGATGATGCGGGAAGTCGGGTATTGCAGCGGGGTGGAAAATTACAGCCGCTATTTTGACGGAAGAAAGCCCGGGGAACCTTCTTTCACGCTTTTGGATTATTTCCCCGACAATTTTCTTGTTTTTATCGATGAAAGTCATATGACGATCCCGCAGATCCGTGCGATGTACCGCGGAGACCTTTCGAGAAAGACGAATCTTGTGAATTACGGATTCCGCATGCGTTCGGCGTACGACAACAGGCCGTTGACGTTTGAAGAGTTCGATGCAAGGGTACCGCAGATGATCTGCGTATCGGCGACGCCTGCCGAGTATGAGCTGAGCGAGGCGGGACAGGTAGTGGAACAGATCATTCGGCCGACGGGACTGCTTGATCCTGAAATTGAAGTGCGGCCTGTAAAAGGGCAGATCGACGATCTTCTCGGGGAGATCCGCAAAGTAACGGAGGCGGAAGGCAGGGTACTGATCACGACTTTAACAAAGCGCATGGCGGAGAATCTGACCGATTATCTGCAGGAAAACGGGATCAAGGTGCGGTATATGCACAGCGATATCGATACGCTGGAGAGGATCGATATCGTCAACGGATTGCGCAGCGGAGAATTTGACGTGCTTTGCGGGATCAATCTTTTGCGGGAAGGTCTGGACATGCCGGAAGTGAAGTTGGTGGCGATTCTTGATGCGGACAAGGAAGGTTTTCTGCGGAGCGATACGGCGTTGATCCAGACGATCGGGCGTGCCGCGCGGAATGCGGAAGGACGCGTGATCATGTATGCGGATACGATCACGGGGAGCATGCGGCGTGCGATCGATGAAACGAACCGCCGCAGACAGGTGCAGAAGCAATACAACGAAGAACACGGGATCGTGCCGAAGACGATCATCAAGGAAGTAAAGAGCACGCTGAACATAACGAAGAAACAGCAGACGGCGGGGGCGGACAGGATCCGCAAAGAGGATATCCCGGCGGAGATCGAGAAGCTGAAGGCGCTGATGAAGGTGGCGTCAAATCAGTTGGATTTTGAAAAGGCGATCGAAATACGGGATACGATCAACCAGCTGAAGAAGCGTCTGCGGAAATGAGGCGAAAAATGAAAGACGAAATCTTTGTAAAAGGTGCAAAGGAGAACAACTTAAAAAATATAGACGTGCATATCCCGCGCGATACGCTGACGGTATTCACGGGGTTATCGGGAAGCGGAAAATCGACGCTGGCGTTCGACACGATATTTGCGGAAGGGCAGCGTCGGTATGTGGAAAGCCTGTCGTCGTATGCGCGGCAGTTTTTGGGGCAAATGGAAAAACCGGACGTGGAATCGATCGACGGGCTTTCGCCTGCTATTTCGATCGATCAGAAGACGACGTCGCACAATCCGCGTTCGACGGTCGGCACGGTAACGGAAATCTATGACTATCTGCGTCTTTTGTTTGCGAGAGTGGGCATTCCGCACTGTCCGAAATGCGGCAGGGAAATACGCCGTCAGACGGTAGATGAAATAGCGGATAAAGTCATGGCGATGCCGGAAGGAAGTAAAATACTTGTCAATGCTCCGGTCGTGCGCGGCAGAAAGGGAGAATACACAAAGAATCTTGAATCGTACCGGAAGAGCGGCTACGGCAGAGTCAAGATCGACGGAATTGTGTACGATTTACAGGAAGATATCCGCCTGGACAAGAATATCAAGCACACGATCAGCGTAGTGATCGACAGGCTTGTGGTCAAAGACGGCATTCAGAAACGTTTGACCGACAGCATGGAAAACGCTTTACGGCTGGCGGACGGGCTTGTCGTGATCGATTGTAACGGCAATGAAGAATTGTTTTCGACGAAATATGCTTGTCCCGACTGCGGGATCAGTATTGAAGAGATCGAACCGAGAAGCTTTTCGTTCAACAATCCGTTCGGCGCATGTCCGGAGTGCTTTGGACTGGGATACAAGATGGAATTTGACGAAGACCTGATGATTCCGGATAAACGTCTCAGTATCAGTGAAGGTGCGATCACTGTTATGGGATGGCAGTCCTGCACGGATAAGAAGAGCTTCACGTATGCGATCCTGGATGCGTTGAGCAAAGAATATGGCTTTTCATTAGATACACCGTTTGAGGACTATCCGAAGGAAGTCCATGATGTCCTGATCCATGGGACAAACGGCAAAGCAGTGAAAGTATATTATAAGGGGCAGCGCGGAGAAGGAGTCTATGATGTGGCATTCGAAGGTCTGATCCGCAATGTAGAGCGCCGTTACCGGGAGACTTCG
>USSJ01000121.1 GCA_900557285.1 uncultured Clostridia bacterium
CCTACCACACAGAAACGTAAGAAAGGTGTTTATTTTGCTGTATGGGCACCTAATGCCAGATATGTTTCGGTTGTGGGCGATTTTAATGACTGGAATACACAGACCAATCCAATGGAAAAAACAGGTTCTATAGGTGTTTATGAAATTTTTGTACCGGAAGTACTGATCGCGGCGCGTGCGATGAATGCAGCTTTGGCGGTATTGAAGCCTGCTTTGGCGGAATCGGGAGTAGAGCCTGTCGGTACGGCGGTAATCTGCACGGTCAAGGGCGATCTGCACGATATCGGAAAGAACCTCGTCAAGATGATGATCGAAGGAACGGGGATCCGTGTGGTCGATCTCGGCGTGGACTGCGATGCGGATAAAGTGGTGCAGGCGGTGAAAGACAACAATGCGGACATCGTTTGTCTGTCTTCGCTTCTGACGACGACGATGATGTACCAGAAAGATATCATTGAAGCGCTGAAAGCGGCGGGGCTTCGTGACAAAGTGAAAGTGATGGTCGGCGGAGCGCCGGTAACGCAGGCGTTTGCGGATGAGATCGGAGCGGATGCGTATACGCCGGACGCGGCGAGCGCGGCGGAGAAAGCGCGTTCGTATTTTGACTGAGCAATCGGTGCGAAAAAGGCGGCCTGCGGGCTGCCTTTCTTTCTATATACCGTTCGGATCGGTCTTGTTAAACGGATAGCTGGGAAACGGCGAAAATTCAGCAAAAAGAAAGGAAATAAGAGAATGGGAAAGCAACTATTGTTTGATATATTGCAGCATAAGAGGGCGGAGCGGCCGGCGTGGGTGCCGTTTGCGGGGATCCATGCGGGAAAGCTGACGGGTGCGACGGCGATCCAGGTACTCAAAGACGAAGAGAAACTGTATGACGCACTGATGGAAGTGAACAAGCTGTACCGCCCGGACGGGCAGCCGGTTCTGTTTGATCTGCAGGTGGAAGCGGAGATACTCGGGTGTGAGCTGCAATGGTCGGAAGACACGCCGCCGACGGTCAAGACGCATCCGTACGATGAAGCGCGGCTGATACCCTGCCGTTGCAAGATGCCGACGAAAGAGAGCGGCAGACTGCCGATGATCCTGCGGACGATGGAGCGGCTGAAAGCGAGCGTGGGGGAAACGACGGCGTTATACGGACTGGTATGCGGGCCGTTTACACTGGCGTCGCATCTGCGCGGCACGGAAATATTCATGGACATGTTCGACGAGCCCGAATATGTTTCCGAGCTGATCGCGTATTGTGCAGATTTTATCACTGCGGAAGCGAAGCTGTACGTGGAAGCGGGCATGGATGTGATCGCGGTGGTGGATCCTCTGGTTTCGCAGATCAGTTCCGATCATTTTGAAGAATTTTTGTCGGCGCCGTACACGAAGATTTTTGACGAGATCCGAAAAATGGGCGTATACAGCTCTTTCTTTGTCTGCGGCGACGCGACGCGGAACATCGAATGTATGTGCAAGACGAAACCCGATTCCGTTTCCGTGGACGAAAATATCCGCATTGCGGATATCCGTCCGATCACGGAGAAATACGATGTGGCGGTGGGCGGAAATATTCCGCTGACGACGGTGATGCTGCACGGTTCGCAGCAGGACAATATGAAATACGTGGTGGAGCTGATCGACAGCGTAAAGGACAGCAACCATAACTTTATTGTATCGCCGGGCTGTGACATGCCGTACGATGTGCCGGTGGAAAACACGATCGGCGCGGCGCAGGCGGTACTCGAATACGAAAAGGTAAAAGAGCTGGTCAAGAATTACGAAGCGACCGATTACAGCAAATTCGACATTGTGATCCCCGACTACGCGCATCTGAAAAAGCCTTTGATCGAAGTATTCACGCTGGATTCCTCCAGCTGTGCGGCGTGTACTTACATGATGGGCATGGCAAATGCGGCGAAAGAGAAATACGGCGACAAGATCGATGTAGTGGAATACAAATTCACGGTAAAAGAGAACATAGCGCGCGTGATGAAAATGGGTATCAAACAGCTGCCGAGCATGCTGATCAACGGCGAACTCAAATATTCGTCGATCATACCGGGGTTGGATGAGCTGAGCAAGGAAATTGAGGCGAAGCTCTGATGGCGGACGCGTGGTTTGTCCTGGGGTATCTGGGCAGCGGAAAGACGACGTTTGTCAAAGATTTTCCGGGGCGGAATGCGGTATTGGTGAACGATTTCGGCGCAAAAGACGTAGACGGCGCGATCCTGGAACACAGCGCGGTGAAAGTAGAGAGTATTTTCGACGGTTCGGTGTTCTGCACCTGCCGCAGCGAAAAGTTTGCGGAAGCGATGATCGCGCTGTCGGAAGAAGGGTATGACCGCGTGATCGTGGAAACGTCGGGGCTTTCCAATCCGTTTCAGATGCGCAAAATCATGTCGTTTATCAACACCCGCGCGAAAGTTCCGTATCGTATGCGGGGCGCGGTGTGCATCGTGGACGCACGGAATGCGGAAAAGGTACTGTATTCATTGAATTCGGTCAAAATGCAGATCGCGGCTGCGGACGTCATTCTGATCAACAAGACGGATCTTTCGGGCGAAACATCCCTTTTGCGTCTGGAAAACGAGGTGCGCGCCCTGAATACGGATGCGCCGCTGTACTTGACGACGGGCGCGCGGCTCCCGAACGAGAATTTTGCGGTAAAAGAGCGCAGTCTGCCTGCGCAGATCGAAGATATCACGGTACAGAAAGCGAAAGCGGAGTTTGCGGACGTTTTGTCCGAGGATGTGCTTTGCGCACTGGGCAGAGATCTTTCAAAGTTCTGTCACCGCATAAAGGGGATCGTCCGACGGGAAAACGGATATACGGTATTTGAATTTGCCGACGGAACGGCGCATTGGGAAAAGACGGACAAGGAAGGAAATTTTCTGATCCTGCTGGGTGCGGGGAAATTTTCCCTGCGCGAGAGAGCGGAGCAGGTTTTAAAAGAGAGCGGGGTCGCGTTTACGTTATGCTGAATTTTTCAAAGGAAAAACTTACGTCGAAGGCGGAAATCGAGCGGTTGCTTGCAATCGACACAAATTCGGCAGATTTTTACGAATTGCTGGCTGAGTCGGAAGCGTATGCGCGGCGCACCTTCCGCAGGGGATACGTTTTTTGTCAGATCGGGCTGGACAGCAATCCCTGCGCGGGGAATTGTTCATTCTGTTCGATGGCAAAATCGCACTTTGTGGTGAGAGGAAGGTTCACGCGCACGGCACAAGAGGTGCTCACAGAAGTACAAAAAGCCGTCACGCCGCAAGTCAGCGATCTGTTTTTGATGACTACGGAATGTTACGACAAAGAAGCGTTTCTCGGCGTCGTAAAAGCGGTGCGGCAAACGATTCCTCCGCAGATGCGTCTGGTGGTAAATACGGGCGATTTTGACAGTACGTATGCAAAGAAACTGCGCGAAAACGGCGCAACGGGGGCGTATCATATCGTGCGTCTGCGCGAGGGAACGGATACGGATATTCCCGTAAAGAAACGGGAAGAAACGCTGGATGCGATCGCGTCGGCGGGACTGGATCTGTACTATTGCGTGGAGCCGATCGGGAAAGAACATACATACGGCGAGATTGCGGACGAGATCCTGCGCGCGCAGCGGCTGAAAGTAAAGTATATGGCAGTGATGCGGCGCGTCGGAGTGCGCGGCACGCGCAAGCAGGATGCAGGTGAGATCACGTCGCGCGAGCTTGCAAAGATCGCGGCGGTGGCGATGCTTGCCGTGCGGCCGCCCGTTTCCATGAACGTGCATGAAGTAAATCCTGCGGCCATGCCGGCAGGGATAAATCAGCTGTATGCGGAATACGGCGTGAATCCGCGGGATACGGCGGCGGAAACGTCGCACGGCCGCGGCTACAGCGTAGAAGATTGCGTGAAACTGCTTTCGGAAAACGGTTGGGAAGTGCCATGCTTATAAAAGTTTTATCGGGGTCGAAGACAAAAGAATACAACTGTGAAAAGGGAGAAAATCTTCTCTCGTTTTTGCAGAAAAAAGGATATGCGATCGCGGCGCGCTGCGGCGGCAACGGAAAGTGCGGCAAGTGCCGCGTGCGCGTGATCGAAGGGGCGTTTGAAGGCGGGAAGGACGGGTATGTGCTGTCCTGCCTTGCGACGGTAAAAAGCGATGCGTTCGTGGAAGTTTTCGAAACGGAGGGGAGCGGACTGACCTATGCGGCGACGAACGGATCGCGCACGGACGGCGAGGAAGGATTGGGCATGGCGCTGGATATCGGCACGACGACGCTTGCCTTTTCGCTGACTGACCTGAAGACGGGCAGGGAACTGGACAAATTCGGAACGCTGAACCGTCAGGGTGCCTACGGGGCAGACGTTCTCAGCCGCATTGCGGCGGCAGACGAGGGCAAAGGGCGGCTGTTGCAGGAAAGTGTGCTTGCGCAGACGCGCGAAGCGATAGAGTATTTTGATAAAAAGTTTGCGTTCGGAAAACTCAAACGACTGACCGTTTGCGGCAACACGACGATGCTGCACCTGTTTTTGGGAAAGGACGTGCACGGAATCGGGCAATATCCTTTCCGCGCGGAGTTTCTGGACACGGTGCGCCTTACGGGTGAAGAACTGGGGCTGGCGGCGGAAGAAGCGGTGATCTTACCTTCGGCTTCGGCGTATTTCGGGGCGGATGCCGTGGTCGGAGCCTTGGCGGCGCGCATAGAGGACGGCGTGAACCTGTTGGCGGACATCGGGACGAACGGGGAAATGATTTTGCACGCGCACGGGAAGCTGTATGCCACTTCCACGGCGGCGGGGC
>USSJ01000122.1 GCA_900557285.1 uncultured Clostridia bacterium
TTTATCACAATCCTTTCTTAAAAGCAAGCAAACCGCGCTCCGCAGTCTTTATACAAAATACGCAGGCCGATGAAAACTTTCACACAAAGTCGGATTCAACGCATACAGCAACTGCCTTCCGTCCGCCTTTTTATCCAGTCGGAACGCGTTCAGAACACATTTATTTGCGTCATACCCTTTCATCGACGCATACGGAATACGGATCGTCACCCGATACCCGCTTCCGTCTCCGACGCGCTCGCCGAAAACGCAGGATCCATCTTTTTTAATTTCGGCGTTTTTCCGTCCTCGTTGCACACCTCGCCGAAAAAACGCACCCCGTACGGAGATACTTCCAGCTCCAGATATTTCCTGCGATCGCCGTCGGGCGATATGAATACCTCTACGGCGTCATCCTGCCATATATCTTCGTTGTCATGCCGAAAACGGCTCACGATCGCCGTATCCGCCACTTCAAAACAAAAATGCAGCCCGTCCCCGCAAACATCCATCCGAACACGGCAGCCGTCATCCTCCGCTCCCGTCACGTTCTCTTTCAGAGAATACCATTTCCCTGCTTCAACCATTTTTTTACCTCACGTTCGCCATTTTCTGAAGCAAATCGTAGTTCTCAAGCATCTCATCCGCAAGCCGCATCTGGGTATGCGTGCGATCCAGATTCTGCCCCTCCCGCGTCGTATGAAAATATACGTCGTTTTCCAGATAATCGGTCAGAAAACGCATGCCGCATTCGTACGTCATCAAGATGGCGCCCATCGCCAGATTTTCTCTCTCCTCTTCCGTAATCGATGCGCCGACCGCCGAAAGGTATCCTTTCAGATACGTTTCATAAAGATCCGGGCGGAAATGCACCTTGGAAAGATCCGGCTCATCCTCCGCCGCACTGTTGCAGCCGAAACGGATACTGTCCCCGAAATCATAACAGAGCGACCCCGGCATGACCGTATCCAAATCGATAACCGCAAGCGCCTTGCCCGTTTCGGCGTCGATCATGACATTGTTCAGTTTCGTATCGTTGTGCGTGACCCGCAGCGGTATTTCGCCCGCCGCTATCTTGTCCACGATCTTCCCGCAAAGCCCGCTGTGCCCGACCATCCAGTCGATCTCGCTCTGCACCTGCGCTTTCCTGCCGCAGATATCCCTTTCCACCGCCCTTTTGAAATTTTCATAACGTTTTTTCGTGTTATGAAAATCGGGCAATATTTCATACAGCTGCGACGCGTCAAACTCCGCCAGCAGATTCGCAAAATTCCCGAACGCCACCGCGCTCTCATAAAAATCCTGCGCGTTGCGCACGATCTGATACGTCACCGCATTCTCAATATAGACATACATCCGAAAATAAGCTTCTCCCTCTTTCAGATAGCTTTTCCCGTCCTTTGTCCTGACAATGTTCAGGCATTCCCGCATCGGGTCTCCGCCTTTTTTCTCCACACTCTTCCTGCAAAATGACGTTACAAGCTCAATGTTGTGCATCAGCTTCTCCACATCCGTGAACAGCCGCGTATTGATCTGCTGCAGGATGTAATGCACCTGCTTTCCGCCCTTGTGCATGGTCAATTTATATGTAGCATTGATATGCCCTTCCCCGTACCTCTCACAAGATATAAATTCACCTTCCGCCGCAAAATTTCCGACAATCTTTCTGAAATCGTATTCCATGGTTTATCTCCCGCTTTCTCCATTTTATTCCGCCCCCATTATACCATTCATTGCCCGCCCAAAGTTATAAAAAAAATCAGCATAAACTTATAAATTCTGGTACACTTCTCCGCTTTTTTATGGTATACTGAAAGTGAGAGGTTCATTATGGTCACAACCTATATTCCCACAAAAATCCAAAAAGATCCGTGCGTCGAGACGCTGTATTCCCTGCACTATTTCGCGTACTCCAAAGATTTCTCCTTTGAAGGGGAATCGCATCCGTTCTGGGAGATCGTATGCTGCGATTCCGGAGAAGCAGAAATCACCGATTCTTCCAACCGTTTTGTATTGTATCAGGGAGAAGCGTTCATACACGCGCCCGGCGTATTCCACAACGTGCGGCCTAAAAAAAGCGGAACGAACATGATCATCGTGGGATTTGACGGCAACTTTTCAGGGCTCGCCCTGCCCGCCGGAAGAGCGGTCAGGCTCAGCGCCTACGCGCGGCAATGCTTCCGGCGCCTCATCGCACTCGGAAAGCAAACCTTTGCCGAACCGATGAATCTCGTTTATCAGGAAAAACTGACGCTGCGCCCGAATGCGCCCGCTTTCGCGCTTCAGGCGATCCGGGCAGGTTTAGAAGGCGTACTGTTTTCTCTCACGGAATCCCCCAAAAGCCCGGAGCTACCGAAAAGCGAAGACGCCGCGGAAAACACGACCATCGGACAAATCCAAAAAGTTCTGCACGAATGCGTGGGCGAACGCATGACCTTGCAGGACATCGCCGAAAAGCTCGGTTATTCCGTTTCCTATCTCAAAAAAATTTATAAGTCCCGCACGGGCGAAAGCATCATGCAGTCGTTTATCCGCATAAAGATCGAACGGGCAAAACAACTGCTCGCCGAAGAAAAATATACCGTTTCCGAAACGGCCGAACTTCTCGGTTACGATACCCTGCAATACTTTTCCAAACAGTTCAAAGATCTGACCAATATGTCGCCCAGCGCATTCGTAAAATCCGTCGCCAAAACCGGGGTTCTGGATTGACTGAAACTTCAAAGAGGCGCAGTCCGCAAATGATTTTGCGGACTGCGCCTCTATTTTTTTCAAAAACATCGAAAAAGCCCGTCTGCGCAAATTTATTTACGCAGACGGGCTTTCAGTCTTTTATCCGTTCCACACGGCTCTGCCGTCCGCACGGCAAAATTCTCTGCACGGTTTTTCAGCGCAGCATACTGCGGCGGATCCTATTATCCGTGTCAGACTCCTTCTCTTTCATGCTTTGCAGACGGTATTTCGCCGTTGCATAAAATTCTTTGGCCTCTTCCCTGTCGATCCTGCCCGTTTCCACAAGCCAGTCAATGTAATTCTTATCCGTACACTCGCCGTACCGACGAACCGAATCGCCGCGGATACGGTTTATGATCTTCAGGCAAAAATAACCGATATCTTTAAAAAATCCGATATGATGCACATATTCGGCATCTTCTTCGAACATATCCGGATAAGTAAGCGCGTCGCCGCCGAACTTTTCCAGCGACGAAACCAGCCCCGGCCTTGCCGCAAAGCGCTCGGCCGCATCTTCGCCGACAGCTCCCGCGTCCGCCACGAGCATCAGCCGCGGCCCCACAAAACTCATCCTTCCCGCAAACACGGAAATCAGGCAGGGATAATATTTCATCCCGCATGCCCTGAGCACCTTTCCCATCTTCGTCACGCGCTCTTCCAACGGCAGCAATTTTCCCGATTCGTCATGCACGATCCTTTCCGTCGAAAAGGTCGTCACGCGGATGATCTTTTCCTTTTTGCCCGCATAATATTCCGTCGTAAACAACGTCCTGTACGCATTCTGCGTCTTGTTGTAAATCGCGTCCGCCAGAAGAAACAGCAAAAAGAACGGGAAAAACACCGCAAGAAATACCGCCGAAAATAAAATATCCAGCACACGTTTGAAGATCCAGCGGTAATTGAGCGCCATTATCAGCACCAATACCACGATGTCAAACAGAATAAAAACAGCCATTCCCCAAGGCGTACTCAAAATATCCGCCCCGGACGCCAGAATCGCATTCATATGATCACCTGCCACCAATTCTGCTCCCATTATAGCATACACCCGGCCTTTTTGCAACCGTATTTCACATTTCTTCGGCGCTTTGCACACCCGCCACTACGGAATCCAGTACGCTGAGCACCTCGTCTTTGCCCCGCCTGGTTTCATTGGAAACAGCGATCACGTTTCCCTCTCCCGTTTTGAAAGCCGCCGCCACCCGCCGAACCGCGTCCTTCACCCGCGTCTTTGCCAGCTTGTCCGCTTTGGTGGCGATCACCGTAAAAGGAAGCCGCACCGTATATAAATATTGAATCATCAGAAGATCGTCCGCCGTAGGGTCATGCCGTATGTCCGCCAGCGCAAACACATGCGAAATCGTATCCTGCGCAAAAAAATCATCCAAAAGGCGCGCCCACTTCTCTTTTTCCCCTTTCGAAACGCGCGCAAATCCATACCCGGGAAGATCCGCCAGAAGAAATTCGCCGAAATCAAAATAATTTACGAGCCGCGTGCGCCCCGGCTCCGCCGAGGTGCGCGCCAGTTTGTTGCGGTTAGCCAGCATGTTGATAAACGAACTCTTGCCCACGTTGGATTTGCCGCATACGGCGATCATGGGCTTATCGGGTTTTAAAAATCCCTTTTTATCCGCCGCGGAAACGACGAATTTCGCGTCTTTTATGAGTATCATAGGCCCACGATCGCGCTGGAAAATACCGTATCCACTTCGGTAGCGGGGATAAAGTGCATGTCTTTACGCACGCTTTCGGGTATTTCGTCCACGTCCTTTTCGTTTTCCTGCGGAATGATGACGTTCTGTATGCCGATGCGGTGCGCCGCGAGCACCTTTTCTTTGAGCCCGCCGATGGGCAGAACTTTGCCGCGCAGCGTGATCTCGCCCGTCATGGCGAGGTCGCGGCGAACCGGCGTATTC
>USSJ01000123.1 GCA_900557285.1 uncultured Clostridia bacterium
TCGGAAGCCGGACTGTAGAGCAGCAGCGCCGCGCAGTCTGGCGGGATGTTTTCCTCGGTCAGAAGGTTCAACTGCGTGAGGCTGATGTTTCCATTCTCGAAACTGCTGACCAGATTCGACGGCAGTTCGTCCTCGCCATGACCCTTCCCCAGCTCAACTTTCCCAAATCCGAAGCTTTTACCTGCAAAGATGTAACGTGTTACGAAAAAAAGCTCTAAACAGAACTTTCTATGTTGTGCTAAACAAGAAATTTGTTTTTTATCATTAAATATTAAGATTTATTTTGTGTTTACAAATAAATCTTAACCTCATCGACGAGAAATCGACCTTACCGTTACATGAACGCCGCATCGTGAGTACATCTTTTTGCGATTTTTATATCAAAAAGCGGCGCGCGGCATGGGGACAGCAGGACCAACGCGCGGCATGGGAGCGGCAAGAGCGGCGCGCGGGATAATTTTTCTTGATTTTTAACGCAAAAAACACTTGACTATATCGCCGAAAAATTATACAATATATAAAGAAAATAACAATAGGAGCGTTATTACATCATGAACAAAAAGACAATAAAAGATGTCAACGTAGAGGGAAAAAGAGTTTTTGTCCGCTGCGACTTCAACGTACCGTTGGATGCGGAGGGCAACATAACGGATGACAACAGAATAAGGGCCGCTTTGCCCACTATAAAATATCTGTTGGACCATGGCGCGAAGGTAGTGCTGGCGTCGCATCTCGGCCGTCCCAAAAACGGACCGGAAGAAAAATATAGTCTAAAGCCCGTCGCCAAGCGTCTCAACGAACTGCTGGGCGGTAAAGTCACCATGGCCAACGACGTCATAGGAGAAGACGCTCAGGCAAAAGTCGCCGCGCTCAAAAACGGCGAAGCCGTACTGCTCGAAAACGTTCGTTTCCACAAGGAAGAAGAGAAAAACGATCCCGAGTTTGCCAAAAAACTGGCGGCGTTTGCCGATATTTACGTCAACGACGCATTCGGAACGGCGCACCGTTCTCACGCTTCTACGGCGGCGATCGTGGAATACGGCCTGGTAAAGACGGCGGTCTGCGGCTTTTTGATCCAGAAAGAGCTGGAAGTCATGGCGGACAGCCTGGATCATCCGGTACATCCGTTTGTGGCGGTGCTGGGCGGTGCGAAGGTTGCGGACAAGCTGAACGTGATCGCGAACCTGCTGAATAAGTGCGACACGCTGATCATCGGCGGCGGCATGGCTTACACGTTTGTGAAAGCGCAGGGATATGAGATCGGCAAGTCGTTGGTGGACGATGAAAAGATCGGATACTGCAAGGACATGATGGCGAAAGCGAAAGAGATGGGCAAGAAACTGCTTCTGCCCGTGGATGCGGTGATCGCCAAAGATTTCCCGAATCCGATCGACGCCCCGATCGAAGTAAAGACGGTGGACATCGACAAGATTCCTGCAGACATGGAAGCGTTGGATATCGGCGAAGCAACGCAGAAGCTCTTTGCGGATGCGATCAAAGGTGCGAAGACGGTTGTCTGGAACGGGCCGATGGGGGTCTTTGAAAATCCGATCCTTGCAAAAGGAACGATCGCGGTAGCCAAGGCGATGGCGGACGCGAAGGATGCGACGACGATCATTGGCGGCGGTGACAGTGCGGCGGCGGTGCAGCAGCTCGGCTTTGCGGACAAGATGACGCATATTTCGACGGGCGGCGGCGCTTCTTTGGAATTGATGGAAGGAAAAGTTCTTCCCGGCATTGCGTGCCTGAACGATAAAGACTAAAAGACAGAATTTGTGCGGAAAACCGTGATCGGTTTTCCGCAATTTACAGAAAAAGAGGACGATTATGAGAAAACCGATTATAGCTGGAAACTGGAAAATGAACAATACGGCGGCGGAAGGCGTAGCGCTTGTGAATGCGCTGAAACCGCTGGTGGCGGATGCGGAATGCGACGTTGTGGTCTGCGTACCGTTCACGGATATCCCTGCGGTGTCGGAAGCGCTGAAAGGCAGTAACATTGCTCTGGGCGCGCAGAACGTGCATTTTGCGGAAAAAGGCGCTTATACGGGCGAGATCTCTGCGGCGATGCTGAAAGAATACGGCGTGAAGTATGTCATTATCGGGCATAGCGAACGCCGTCAGTATTTCGGTGAAACGGATGAGACGGTAAACAAACGCATGCATGCGGCGCTGGCGGCGGGGCTGACCCCGATCGTCTGTGTGGGCGAGAGCCTGCAGGAGCGCGAAACGGGCAAGACGGAGGACGTGCTTTCCGTGCAGATCCGCGAGGGACTGAAAGGATTGGACGACGTTTCCAAAATCGTCATTGCATACGAGCCGATCTGGGCGATCGGTACGGGTAAAACGGCTACGGCGGAGCAGGCGAACGAGACCATCGGCTTTATTCGCAAGACGTGTGCGGAAGTGTTCTGCCCGAAATGTGCGGAAAAAGTCCGCATTCAGTATGGCGGAAGCATGAATGCCAAAAACTGCAAAGAGCTCATGGCGATGCCTGAGATCGACGGCGGGCTGATCGGCGGCGCGTCTTTGAAGTCGGAAGATTTTTCCGTCATCGTGCACTATAATAAATAATTGATCTGCACGAAGCGGCCTTTATACCGTTAAAATCTCCAAAAGTATTATACAAAGAGCAAGGCGTTCGGAAAACTCCGAACGCCTTGCTCTTTCTGAATTTCAGGAATTCAGTTTTTTCTGCGTCAAAAATTTCGGGATCATAAAAAAACAGCCGCGCAAAGGCGGCTGTCATAGGTATGGGATACTTTTAATCAAGCGCGAAGCCTGCCCGTGCGGGGAACAGGTTTCGCGCTTTTGTCGTCAGATATTGAGAAGGCGCAGAATGTGTTTGGAAACGATCATCAGGATCAGGTCGATAATCCAGATAATGTTCCAGCCCAAAATAAGGCGCAAGATCGCCGCGATGATTTTCCCCTCCAGAAGTCTGGTGACGAAGCCGCAGATCAGTGACGTCACGGGAATGATCGCAAGGATTACGCTGACGAGGTAGCTTAATCCGAAGTAATCGCTTTTTTGCTTAGCCATAGTCATATTCTCCTTTTATGAAGATAATTTGATAATACTATTATACTACGCGCGCGCGGAAATGTCAATGACTGATTTTCTGAAAGATTTTGTGAAGTTACCGTGGCTTTTTGTTATATTAACTATAAATTTTCGTGATAATTGAAATATGAGAAAATGATTTGACAAATGAATTCGGATTTCATATAATAAAACCATGAAAACAGCAAGGGCGCTGTGAGTGATTGTTAAGAGACAGTGACTCACGGCGTTTTTGTTTGGGATGAGTTTGAGCAAAAAGGAAAGAGGGCCTGTGGAGGCAAAGGAGAAGAAGGAAATGAAGATCCCTGAAATTTTCGGAGAGAGCGTATTTAATTTGCAGGTGATGCAGGATAAACTTCCGAAAGATGTATTCAAGTCGCTGAAAAAGACGATAGACGAAGGTTTGCCTTTGGACACGTCGATCGCGGGTATCGTGGCGAACGCGATGAAGGACTGGGCGGTCGAGAAAGGCGCGACGCATTTTACGCATTGGTTCCAGCCGATGACGGGTATTACGGCCGAAAAGCATGACAGTTTTATTTCTCCTGTAAAAGACGGAAAAGTCATAATGGATTTTTCCTGGAAGGAGCTGGTGGTAGGCGAGCCGGACGCGTCCTCATTCCCGAGCGGCGGAGTCCGTGCGACGTTTGAAGCGCGCGGCTATACGACATGGGATCCGACCTCTTTTGCGTTTATCAAGGACGGCACGCTGTGCATTCCGACGGCGTTCGTATCGTACAGCGGGGAGGTTCTGGACAAAAAGACGCCTCTTTTAAAGAGTATGCGGGCATTGAATAAGCAGGCTTTGCGTATTTTGCGTCTTTTCGGGAACACGACCGCAAAGCGCGTATTCCCGACGGTCGGTGCGGAGCAGGAATATTTCCTGATTGACCGCAAGATGTACGATGCGCGCAAAGACCTCGTATTTTCCGGCAGGACGCTGTTCGGCGCGAAACCTCCGAAAGGGCAGGAGCTGGAAGATCATTATTTCGGGCCGATCAAATCGCGCGTCAGCGCTTTCATGCACGATCTCGACATTGAATTGTGGCGTCTCGGCATTCTGGCAAAGACGGAGCACAACGAAGTGGCGCCCGCACAGCACGAGATCGCACCTATTTTCAGCATAACGAACGTTGCATCCGATCAGAACCAGCTGATGATGGAAACGATGAAAAAAGTTGCGGCGAAACACGGTCTGTACTGCCTGTTGCATGAAAAGCCGTTTGCAGGCGTCAACGGTTCGGGCAAACACAACAACTGGTCGATGAGCACGGATACGGGGCTGAATCTTCTCGATCCCGGTTCGACTCCTGCGGAGAACAGTCAGTTCATCACCTTCCTGCTTGCGGTCGTGAAAGCGGTGGACGAATACCAGGATCTGCTGCGCCTGTCCGTGGCGAGTGCGGGCAACGACCATCGTCTGGGTGCGAACGAAGCGCCTCCCGCGATCGTGTCCATGTATGTGGGCGAAGAGCTTGCAGGGGTGATCGAAGCGCTGGAAAAGGACGTCAAATACAACGGCAAGGGAAAACAGGTGATGAAGCTGGGCGTG
>USSJ01000124.1 GCA_900557285.1 uncultured Clostridia bacterium
AGATCCAGGCCAAGGAAGGCAACATCGATTCCGTCATTTACGCCGCCGAACGCACCGACCCCGACGTCAAATTCACGCGCGAAGCGTGCGCAAAACTCACCAAGATCCCGCGCGTGTTCTTAAAAGCCGCGCTCGCGCAGATGGTCGCCATTGCCAAAGAAGAAGGCATCACTGTCATCGACGAAGCCGCCTTGCAGATCATCAACGACAAGCGCCGCACCGACAAAAAGAAAAAATAACTTCTGCCCCGTTCTCGGGCGCGCAGCAATCAATGCAACAAATTTTCGCGAGCGAAACAACCAACGCGGCAAATTTTCGCGAGCGAAACAATCAACGCGGCAAATTTTCGCGAGCGAAACAACCAACGCGGCAAATTTTCGCGAGCGCAGCAATCAATGCAACAAATTTTCGCGAGCGAAACAACCAACGCGAAAAAAAATTATAATAGCGGCGGACGCAAATGCGTCCGCCGCTTGTCGTTTACCGATACACGGTTATTTATTAAGGTTTGCTTTCAGGGTTGCAAGCTCATTCGAAAGCTCTTTCGGGAGACGGTCGCCGAACTGTTTGTAGAATTCTTCGATGCCGTCCGCCTCTTTCTTCCAGGTCTCTTTGTCCACGGTCAGGATCTCTTTGAGAGTATCGAGCGTAACGTCCGTGCCCTCGATATTGATGTCTTCCGGCTTCGGAACATAGCCGATCGGCGTTTCCACCGCGTCGACCTTGCCTTCGCAGCGTTTGATGATCCATTCGAGAACGCGCATATTGTCGCCGAATCCCGGCCACAGGAAGTGTCCTTCGTCGTCCAGACGGAACCAGTTAACGTTGAAGATCTTCGGCTGATTCTTGACTTTCTTGCCCATGTCGATCCAGTGCTGGAAGTAGTCGCCCATATGATAGCCGCAGAACGGACGCATTGCCATCGGATCGCGGCGCACTACGCCGACCGCACCCGTAGCCGCAGCCGTCGTTTCACTCGCCATGATCGAACCTACGAACACGCCGTTGTCCCAGTTTTTGCTCTGGTATACCAGCGGAGCCGTCTTTGCACGGCGGCCGCCGAATACAATCGCCGACAGAGGAACGCCCTTCGGATTGTCGAACTCCTTGCTGATGCAAGGGCAGTTCTTCGCGGGAGCCGTGAAACGGCTGTTCGGATGCGCGCCCTTCACGCCCGCAGCTTTCGCCGCGTCGTCCCAAGGGTTGCCCTTCCAGTCGATCGCGTTCTTGGGCGGATTCTTGTCAAGGCCTTCCCACCATACCGTGTTGTTGTCCAGATTATGCACAACGTTCGTGAAAATCGTGCCTTTCTGCGTGGTATGCAGAGCGTTCGGGTTGGATTTTTCGTTCGTGCCGGGCGCTACGCCGAAGAACCCGTTTTCAGGGTTCATCGCCCACAGTCTGCCGTCCGCACCGACGCGGATCCAGGCAATATCGTCGCCCACGCACCAGATCTTATAACCCTTTTTGCGATAGCTTTCGGGCGGGATCAGCATGGCGAGGTTGGTCTTGCCGCATGCCGAAGGGAATGCCGCCGCAATGTATTTTACGTCGCCGTCCGGCTTTTCAAAGCCCAGAATCAGCATATGCTCAGCCATCCAGCCCTCGTTTTTGCCGAGGTAGGAAGCAATACGCAGTGCAAAGCATTTTTTACCGAGAAGCACGTTCCCGCCGTAACCGGAGTTGCACGACCAGATCGTGTTGTCTTCGGGGAAATGCAGGATGTATCTCTTCGTTTCGTCGAGCTGGCACTTGGAATGAAGTCCCTTGACAAAATCGCCGTCCTTGCCCAGAACGTCCAGAACGTCCGTGCCGACACGCGTCATGATCTCCATGTTCAGAACGACGTAAATGCTGTCCGTCAGCTCAATGCCGACTTTCGAGAATTCGCTTCCCACGATGCCCATCGAATAAGGAATGACATACATGGTTCTGCCCTGCATCGAGTTTTTGAAGATGTCCGAAGCCATTTTATACGCTTCTTTCGGATCCATCCAGTTGTTGATGGGGCCGGCATCGTTTTTGTCGCGGCAGCAGATGAAGGTTCTGTCTTCCACGCGCGCAACGTCGTTGACAGCCGTGCGGTGCAGATAGCATTCGGGAAGCAGATCCTCGTTGAGTTTGATCATCTCACCCGTTGCGCACGCCTCGGCACGCAGTTCGTCACGCTGTTCCTTGCTCCCGTCGATCCAGACTATGCGGTCAGGATTGCAAAGAGCCGCGCTCTCGTCGATAAAGCTCAAAACTTTTTTGTTCTCAGTCAGAGGCTTTTCATACTTTGCCATACGTATCGATCTCCTTTTTGGAAGAATTTTTACTGAATTTCAGGGGTGCCTTTTTCACCCGTAAATTTATTATAAACTCTTTTTCCGAAAAAGTAAACTTTTTTAACATCAATTTTTGACGGGGAAAGTTTTTTCGGTATTTTTCACTTATTCGTCATAAATGTATATTTTTTTCGGTGAAAGAATATATATAATGATACACGAAACCTTTTCTTTCAGGCGGAAAAAACAATGAATTACATAAAAAAGCTCTGCGTTTTAAAACAACTCTCCAGCGGATTTGCTTCGGACGGGAAAAAGGTCTCCGCGCTTTTGACGGCGGAAAGTTTTGCGGGAACGTTGACCTTTTCGCTGGCGCTGATCGGCTTTGCGCCGCTGCGCGAAGGGCGGTACGTCTGCCTCGTCTGCGACGAAAAGGGCGAACGCGAAATTTTTGACGTGCCTTCCCCTTCCGGCTGTACCGTAAAGCGCGCCGCTAAAGCGGATATTTCCAAAGGATTTTGCTGTCTTGTCTGCCATGTGGGGACGCGCGTGGCGCCCGTCGCGTTCGGGAAATGCGGCGACTATACCTACGACGTAAAAAAGCTGTGCGCCCTGCTCGATTCCCGCGAAACGCCCGCAGCGGCAAAAAAAGCGGAGAACGCCCCCGAACTTGCGGACGAAAGGGAAAAAAATCAGGCGAAAGCCGCTCCGCCCGACCCGCCCTACGACGACGAACTGGTCGCGACGGAAAATTATTATGAATTTGACAGGGAGGACGACAATGAACGATCCACGCATGACGAAAAATCAAATACCGACGGATCGGGAGATGAAAGCCCGTCCGAGCGCGCGGACAGAGAGGAAAAAGAATGCGGCGACGGCGCTGGAAAGGATGAAGATGCTCAAAGCCTATTCCGCTTCGCAAGCGGCGAAAAGCTCGCAGAGGATGCGCAGCCTTGCTACTACGATAAGGTGAAGAACGAACTCGCCGCACTGTTCGGGCGGTACCCCGCCGAAGAAGAACTTGCGGAATGTATTCCTTTTTCCAAGTGGGCAAAAGTCACCTTTTCGCGCAATAAATACTATACGGTGGGCGTGATCAGCGACGAACACAAGCCGAAATATATCTGTTACGGCGTACCCGCCGAGAGCCGAAAAGATCCGCCCGAAGCGCTGAAAGGACTGTGTTCGTTTTTGCCTCTTTCGGTATTCGACCTCAACGGCAAAGGCTACTGGATGATGTTTCAGGACGCGGAAACGGGACAATGTATCAAAATCGCACAAAAATAATTGCACCGCGAAGGGGAAGGAGCAAATTTGCTCCGTCCCCTTCACGATTAAACCCTGTTTGCCACATTTATCAAACTGACGGCGCGCAAAATTGCGCGCCGTCGGTATTTGATTACTCTATGCGTCAGCTTGCGTTGAACCATCCTCTGATGTAATAACAATTTTACCTGAAACTGCTTCTGGTAAGGTAACTCCTGCCGCATACTGGTTTGTTGTTGTCGTCTCGCCGTCTTTAATATATTTTCTGGTCGCTGCTTTTACTTCTCCAATCATATGCCCGATATAAAGCATATTTTCTATATCATTCGTATTTCCTTCAATGCGAATATTGCCAGCATTCAAACACCCTGTTACAGTAACTGTACTGCCTGTAGAAGAACTCTGCGCACCAACAGCAACAATTCCGCCTGCACTGTAAGCCTCTCCGCCTCCTGCTGAAATTATTTTCACTTCCAATTCGCCATAATTTTTACAATTTTCGAACGTCCAAGCACCATTTGTCATCAGCATACCCGCAATACCACCAATACGTGCTCCCAAAATCGAACCATAGTTTTCGCAATTTGTCACTGTTAGAGTATATTCATTTATAATCGTTTGATTACTAATTGAAAATATACCGCCAACCGTACTAAAACCCATTCTGCCTGCAACTTCATAATCTGAAACTAATGTTGCTCTATTAACACAGTTTTCAATTGTGACATTCCCTTGAACTGCCAAGCTACCGTTTTCACCACCGATCAATCCGACAATACCACCTACGCGGCTATAACCGACGATCTTACTGCCTTCTTCAATCTTAACGTTCGAAATAGTGATATCCTTTTCCGTGTCTTCCGGAGACCAAGTAATCGCCCCGATTGCACCGCCAACCGTATGATTTCCCCATTGTACAGGTTTTCCCGTATCATTTATAAATTCACCTGTATATCCAGGGTGATCAATTTGCAAATTACTAAAAGTAACAGCTTTAAATTCCGCCCCTTCAAAAATCGATATAAAACCGTACAGAGTATAAGGATTCCCGCTTGTTGCATTCAGCTGTTCACTGTA
>USSJ01000125.1 GCA_900557285.1 uncultured Clostridia bacterium
GTCATAATCGTTCATGTAGGCATACGTAGGGCTCGTGATCTCATCCTCGATCCCCAGCCCCTGCGCCAGTCCTTTCACAAAAACCGTCTTGCCCGCACCCATTTCTCCGCGCAACAATACGACGTCTCCCTTTTTCAGACTCTTTGCATATTCCTTCGCAAACGCTTCCGTCTGCTTTGCACTTTCCGTTACCATGTTCTCACCCCGTTTTACACCCTGCCGTACGTTGCTTCCTGCTTTTATAAAATCATCCGCCCGCTGTCAAAGGGCGTACCGTTTCGCTATACAAAAAAGAAGGGACGAAACTTTCCGTCCCTTCCATTATAATATACAACACGCAATTTTGCAATTAAAACGCCTTTACTTGCCGTAAATTCTGGTTTTCCCCAATAAATCTTCCGCAAGGGATAACCGCCGGCAAAACATCTTATCCGCTTAAAACTTATTCAAAAGCCAGGAAATACGCTTATAAAGCAAGATCGTGACCAGACTGACCGCTGCGCCCTTGATCAGATTGAACAAAAGAACATACCACCAGAGCGATTCAAACGCCGCCAGCGCACCGTCGCCCATAAACAGCGGGAAATTGATGTAACGGTTGGACAAAAGCCCTGCGGCAATCTGCAGCACGCAGCCGATCGCCAGCGTTATCGCAACAATTGGCAACCCCTTTTTGAAGCGATAGACGAGCGTCGGCACGATAACAAAGCTGAATGTCACGATAAAGTTAGCGATCTCACCCACGCCGCCCGTGGAAGACTTTAAAAGGCACAGACATTCCTTGATCAGGCTGATGATGACCGCGGCGACAGGCCCGGACATAAACCCGCCGATCAGCACGAATACGTTTGCAAAATCCAGCTTCAAAAAGGATGCGGGCGGGAATATCGGAAATTCCAGAAACGTAACCGCAAACGCCAGTGCGGACAACATGGCAAGTTTTGCAATGGTCGAAGCGGTAAAATATTTCTTGCGGAAACGCGTCCATTTCTGCGCACGCGAATTTTCCGTGCCATCCGTGTTCTGTGCAGCCGAAACTGCCCCGCCCTGTACCGTTCCCTGCACCGTTTGCGCAGATTCTTTCACCGCGTCCTGCGCATTCTGCGACGAAACATCCTTTTCGCGCGCGTCTGATTCCGCAGGAACCGCGCGGCTTTTGAGAGCTCCTTCCTTCATAAAAAAACCCCTCGAAAAATATTTTCAAGGGGCTTCAAAGAAAAAACCCGTTCAAATGAACGGGGCCAAGTTTTTCGATCTGCTCGCAAAACAACGGCAGATTTTCGAAACATTCTTTTCCTTTCCGGACTATACCGTCGGTACGGGAATCGCACCCGTTCGGAGGCTCGCGCCTTTCGCAGACTTTTACTGCCGGTGGGGAATTTCACCCCGCCCCAAAGAATCGTTTTTATTCTGTAACATTATAGCATCGCTTTTTGGCCCTGTCAAATGTTTTACACAGCCTGCGATCAAAAATCCCAAGCCGAACAAATCTTCTTCAGTTCTTCCGTCAAAACCATCGCTTCGTCCAAATGCTCCGCCTCTGCGACTCTTTCCTTCCCTACTCTTTATTTCAATGTAAAATATGTCTTATACCAATGTTTTTTGTAAAATTTGTCTTACAATTTAAGTATGGAAAATTTATTTGCATTGCGATTAAGCGAATTTATAAATGAGTCAGGTCTGAGCAAGCGGAAATTTGCCGAAAAAGTCGGAGTTTCTGCCATGAGCGTGTCCGACTGGACAACGGGGAAAATACAGCCGAATGCAGAAAGCATTTACCTTATCTGCAAAACGTTCAAAATCAGTGCCGACTACCTGTTGGGACTTTCCGATTGACAGCCGATCGACAATCTTTCCCGATCGGCTATTTTTCCGATGATAAATTCCCCTGCTAAGCCGATCCATACCTATTTTCCAAAACGTGCGGCAAAAGAATTTGACATGCCCCCAAAGTTTTTAAACTTTGGGGGCATGTCATTTCAGATAGGCTTTTTTACCTTTCTTATTTTAAAGCATTTGCGCTTTGGAAGCAGGAATCTTGTCATTCATCTGCGGGATTATGTACAGCCGAAGCGGGTTGCACGAAAAACAGGCACACGTTCAGCGCGATCGATGCCACCGCCGCAACAACCGCCACTGCCGCTAAAGCGACAGGCCACGTATACCCGCCTGCGAAGGCCGTGATTGCCGCAAAGATCAAACCGATCGCCGCCATCGAAATGCTGACCCCAAGCCATAACCTTTCTTGTCTGAGAACAAAAGTCTTTTTCCCCGCCCCGCGGCACACGGAACGGATACCCGTGAGAAGATTCAGCAAAAACAGGATTCCGAGAAAAGGGATAAAGTAAAAGAACACCGTCATCAGCGCTGTAAAACCGATCATCATCAGGGGCTGTTCCGACTGCGCCAAATGGGCTTTATAATCCAGAAAAGAAAGATAAATTTCCCACTCGAACGCCGCAAAGCCGACGATTGCCAATAAAATTTCCGAAATTCCTGCCGCCAGCACAAGGAGGCACACTTTTCGTTCCATCCGATCCCTCCGCTTTTTCCTTCTCTTCGGGCTACATTATACCCGACGAAAGGCAATATGTCAAGAACCGATAAACGATGCAATTAAAACCGATCTTTCATTTCTAAAATTTACCTGACTGCTCATTTTTACAAAATATGCTCGTTTCCTTGCAAATAAGCGTATTTTTTGCTATAATCGGAACTCGTTATGTTACAGAAAAAACCGCGACCCTTTTACGAAAATCTTGCCGCTCTTTTAAAAGAAAACAGGATCACGATGTATCGTTTGGCAAAAGACTTAAAATTCAGCCAGCAGACCGTTTCCAACTGGTATTACGGCATTTCCGAGCCGAAACTTTCGCAGTTAATCAAACTTGCCGATTATTTTGAAGTGAGTATCGATTACCTTGCCGGAAGAAAAGATTATTGAAAGTCCCGCAGTCGTTCTCATTTTGCCGCCATTTTTAAATCTTTCAGAAAAATCTGTCCTGCTTTCGCAACCTTATGCCGATAAAACGTAACCGATAAAATAAAGAATCGCCTTCCAAAGCATTTGCCCCGGAAGACGATTCTTTTTAATTAAATTCACATTGTTACTCTGTTCATAGTACACAAAACAATCGTATGTCTGTGCATTCCCAAAGAAACAAGCGAAAAAAGCGCAGTTCACAACGCCGCAAACGTCAGTCCAACTAAATTTTTATCTCTTTTTTCCGACAATCTTTACAGAATATCGTTGGTGTACAGCGGGTATTTATCGCAAAGTTTTTTCACTTCCCCACGGACGAAATCAAACGCGGCTTCCTTTTCCTCGATAATTTTTGTGATCAGCCTTGCCACCAGCCGCGCGTCCTCTTCTTTAAAGCCGCGGGTCGTGATGCTGGGCGTTCCGATACGGATACCGCTCGTGATGAACGGGCTGGTTTCTTCGAACGGGATGGTGTTTTTGTTGACCGTGATGTTCACTTCGTCCAGCATTTTTTCCAGTTCTTTGCCCGTCATATTTTTATCGCGCAGATCGACGAGCATCAGGTGGTTATCCGTTCCGCCCGAAACAAGGCGCACGCCGCATTTTTTGAATTCATCTGCCATTGCCGCCGCATTTGCCACGACCTGTTTCTGGTAGGCTTTGAACTCGTCCGAAAGCGCTTCCTTGAATGCGACCGCTTTCCCTGCGATCACGTGCATGAGCGGGCCGCCCTGCATACCGGGGAATACGGCTTTGTCGATCGCTTTCGCGTACTGTTCCTTGCACATAATGATGCCGCCGCGCGGGCCGCGAAGGGTCTTGTGCGTCGTGGTCGTTACAATATCCGCATACGGTACGGGCGACGGGTGCAATCCTGCCGCGACCAGTCCCGCAATGTGCGCGATGTCGACCATCAGGTATGCGCCGACTTTATCCGCAATTTCGCGCAGACGGGGAAAATCGATGATCCTCGGATACGCGCTCGCACCTGCCACGATCATTTTCGGCTTGTTTTCGATCGCCAGCTGTTCCAGGGCATCGTAATCGATGCGCTCATCCTCTTTCGATACGCCGTACGGCACGATCTTGAAATATTTTCCCGAAATGTTGACGGGCGATCCGTGCGTGAGATGTCCTCCGTGCGACAAATTCATTCCCAAAATCGTATCGCCGGGATTGAGCAGAGCAAAGTACACCGCGGTATTCGCCTGCGCACCGCTGTGCGGCTGCACGTTTACATGATCGCATCCGAACAGCTTTTTGCAACGCTCGATCGCAAGATTTTCAACGATGTCGACATACTGGCATCCGCCGTAATAGCGTTTGCCCGGCAAACCTTCCGCATACTTGTTCGTCAGGTGCGAACCGACCGCCGCCATCACCGCGGGCGAAACAAAATTCTCGCTCGCGATCAGCTCAATATTGCCCCGCTGGCGGGAAAGTTCGAGATTCATCGCCTCGTACACTTCTGCGTCGGCTTTTTTGATCGTGGACATATCAATCATATTGTTTTTCTCCGTCGTTTTTTTGATTCTTCTATCATTATACCGCAAAATGTAAAAATATACAAGAAATAAAAGGCGGCGGCGCAAAATAATTTTGCGCCGCCGCTTATCC
>USSJ01000126.1 GCA_900557285.1 uncultured Clostridia bacterium
ATCCCAACATAAAATGCTGCGTAAAACAGCTTGGATTTCCAGGAAAAATCATTTATTAAAAATGTATAGTCGAAAATACCATAGCTTATTAAAACTATATTGTGAATAAAAAGCAGCTTTGATGAACCATCGCCAAAAAACATTTCGACAACGAAAAATTCACACTGTATGCAGGCGTAAGTTACAGGCATTGTCTGGTTGTCGATCACGGCAGAACGGGACATGAACTTACCCCTCCCCATGACATCACAGGCAAACCCGTCAAGGGACACCTTCCGCAAGGCCCCGACGCAAAATTGTACCTGGATATGATGAAGCGTTCCGCGGAACTTTTAAAAAATCATCCCGTAAACCAAGCGCGCATCGCCGCGGGAAAAAATCCTGCCAACTCCGTATGGTTCTGGGGCGAAGGAACTAAACCGAAACTTGCAAACTTCGAACAGAAATTCGGCAAAAAGGGCGCCGTTATTTCCGCCGTCGATCTCGTCAAAGGCATCGGCATTCTCGCCGGCATGAAAATTATCGACGTGCCGGGCGCTACCGGAAACTACGACACAAACTTCGCAGGCAAAGCGCAGGCCGCTTTCAATGAGCTGAACCACGGAACGGATTTTGTTTATATCCATATGGAAGCCCCCGACGAATGCGGACACCAGGGCGACATTGCGCACAAAATTTATTCCATCGAGCAGATCAGCGAGACTGTCGTAAAGCCCCTCATAGAGGGACTCAGGGAAGCAGGTGAAGCGTTCAGAATACTTATCTGTCCCGACCACCCTACCCCTATTTCCGTGCGGACGCATGTTTCGGATCCCGTTCCATATTTGCTGTATTCTTCCGATGAGAAATACTCTTCCGACGTTTTGTCGTACGATGAATTATCCGCCAAAAATACAGGCATCTTTGTAAAACAGGGCTGGGAACTGATGAAAAAATTGTTTCAAAACTGATTATTACCGGCAGACATCCGATCATTTCGGATGTCTGCTTTTTTCACGGCTTTTTTGCCTGCATCCGCTGCCTGCATTGTCGCCGACATTCATAACATCGTCAAATAAAACTTATCAGACGGCATCCCCTTCAAAAGCAGCGCACCCGCCGACCTGTTTCGCTGCTTGTCCCGATCGCCGGCCTTGTTCATAAGCTTTGTCGATCTGCCTGAACAAGCCCAATTGATCCGCTTTCGTTTCGGTGTAAATTTTATTGCCTGCCGTTAAGACTTTTTGTACGACCGCGGACTTGAACAGCCCGACACAACAAACATTTTTCTTTTTGATTCGTCTATATTTTTTTTAAAAATATATGGTTTTCGTTTGCAAAAAACGCGTAAATATTGTATAATATTTACGTTACCGATCGCAAGAGTCGCCTAATGGTATGGCGCCAGCTTCCCAAGCTGGTTCCCGCGGGTTCGATTCCCGTCTCTTGCTCCAAATTCAAACGTCCGAAGGTGCAAACAGTTTGCACCTTCGGGCGTTTTTTATATCGCAGCAATCATCTTTAAAATCTTGTATATAGCCCGTAAATTCAGCGCCAGCCCCGTTTTGCCGCCGTGCAGTATACTTGTAAGCGGGCGGTAAAAACAGACCGTATTGAGCGGAATCGCCGCAGCAGAATGTCAAGAAGGCCGCATAAGCCGCGCACTGTATCATGTCGGGAAGATGCACTGCTGCTTGAAACTTTCAACGAAAAGGCAAAACCGTCTGTCATTCAACAAAGCGGCGGCCTGAAAAAACTCTGCTTGCTGCGGCAATAATTTCAAAAGCGGAGCACCGAATTGTTCGGTGCTCCGCTTTTTATCTTTATTGATTTATACCCGAAACCTTACGAAAGCGAAGAAAGATCTGCGTATCTGTCTTTGTACATCGTAACAACCGAATCCGTATTCAACTGCGCATTGATCTGGCTCGTTTTGCTCGAAGTGTAATCGGATACGATACTGCTCTTCTTTGCCTGATAGTAATAATAAGAGAATGTACCTTCCGTCGTGCGCTCGCTGTATACAAAACCTGTCGAGAATACGTTGCCTAAATCCGCTTCATCGTTTTTCTTGCCGTTATATACAAACGATACATACAGAATATGCCAGCCGTAATCCGTTGCAACCACATAATAGGTACCGATACCGCCTTCGGTAACAGCCTTCTGCGCCGCATACTCAAACTCTTTTACATAGCTCGTCGTTTCATCGATCGACGCAATTGAATAGCCGTAATACTTATTCAGGCATCCCGTATCCGTCGAATACGCAAACATCAATTCATTCACAGCCGAAATCGCTTTGTAAGACGCACTGTCTTTCACCAGCACATTTTCAGGGGCACTCGCTTCCGTTGTAACTGCGCCTACCGATCCGACATAATAAATATTGGCACTCTGGTTGATCTCTCCGTTTTCCTTCGGGAAGTAATCCGCCGTAACTTTGTAGAACGTAGAGTCTTCCGACGTAGCTGCATTCCACTGTGCAATATTGTCCGACGTTCCGCTGTAATATTTACCGGTCGCCGTATCCGCACCCGTAACATAATCGATGTAGGATTCCATTTCACCGATGAATTCTACTATGTTCAGCTTGTTATACGTCAATTTGTAAGAACCGTCTTCGTTCTTCTCAACCGTGCCGTTAAAAGGATATTTGCCCGCATAACGGTCGATCCCTTCATTGCTCGTTACATAGCTGTCTTCAAAGAAGAGATAGCTGCTACCGCCCTGCGTGTAATAATCCGTATAACCCTTTTCCGTTGCATCAAAGCTGTAATCCGTTTCGCCCGTGAACCACGTTCCGCGCTGGTCTTTTGCTTCTATGCTCTGATACAATTCCGGATTGGTGTTGCGCGCCGCATAATATTCTTTTGTGCCTTCCTTATAATAGCTCTTGATCTCACTGATCTTGCCCGTCTGCTGATTATTGAACGGAAGAAGAATGTTGTACACAAAACCGTATGTCTTATTTTCGGGCGAATATACCACAAACGAGGTATCCGATACGCTGTCCATCGTCGTCGTGAAACTCGAAGTGCTCTGCACCGACGCTTTCTGCGCCTGCACTTCCGTCGCGTACGCCTGCTGGATCGTATCTTCCGTGATCGTGTTCGACGCCTTCAACGACCCGTTCATGGGTGTGTTGGTCGCCAAGACCCGCACGCGGTGGGGGCGGTTCCGGCCGTGGATCTTTTTGGGCACTGTGCTCAACGCCGCGGTTCTCTACGCGCTGTTACGCTCTTTTCACTGTCGCTGATCAGATAGTTGTTCCTAAGCACCGTGATGAATTCCGCATAAGCGCGCGTACGCGAATACTTCGAAGACCCGTCCACCTTTTCATATTCACCGCAATCGGATACGTTGTTCGAACCCGTGTAAATATCGTAATCGATCGTCTTGACGCCGTCTTTCTCCACGCTCGGATAATAGGTATCCGAAATCACATTCGCGCCCGTAGGAGTCGTACGCACATCCGACGACGTTTCCGTCTCCTCGCTCTCTTCGTCGATGTATTTCGGTTCATAAGAATCGATCGTCTGGTTAATTGAATGCATCACCAGATATTCCGCATAGTTGATCTCTTCCTGCGTCAGGAAATATTCGTATGCCGCAATCGCCGCTTCGTCGCCGCTCTTGCCTTCCTGCGCCGCCAGATACCCTTCCAGACTGATATCTTTGTCCATCTTCAGCCCGTCCGACAAAGGCGCGTCCGGGTCTGCCACATACCCGTCCTGGTTATCGACGCTGTCCTTATCCACGAGCACTTTGCCCGCATTCAGATAATACAGGATCGCAAACTGCGATTGCAGCTTGCGGCTGACAAGATCGCTCATGACGGATTCAAATGCCTGGCCGTAGCCGCTGCTGCTGTCCGACATATAGTTGTAGCCGTAGCTTAAAAAGTACGCCACAAGATCCTGCTTATAGATCTCATCCGTGGAAAGAAGGCTTTCCATCTGCGTTTTCGTGCTTTCCTGCAACGTCTCGCCCAATACGGAAAAAGACTTGTCCAATGCAGCTTCGTCTCCGCCGATGTTCACTTCCGCAACCACCTGCTTCATATCCCGCTCAGGATCGGATACCAGAAGATCGCAGCCGGATAACATTCCGAACGCGAACACCGCCGACAACAAAGCGCAAATAATTTTTGTGATTTTTTTCTTCATCATTGATTTGCTCCGGGTTCCTTATTTATTAGAGTCGCAATATAGATTATTATACCTTATTTTACTCCGAAATGCAATCGTATTTTTAAGAAATTCATGTGAATTTCATGAAAAATTTATACCTTTTCATGCAGCGGGCGTATTCTCGGCAAATTTCAGGAATTTTGTCATATTCAGCATGACTTTCTGCGCGTCCGCCCCGCCCGCAAACTCGATCGCGGGGCATCTCGACATTTCCAGTCTCGCAAGCTGCGGGAAGTGTTCCAGCGCCGCGGCAAGCCGCCCGTCCGCCAACGCATTCACCGAGGGAAGTTCCACTCTCCCGCCCTTTCCGCACACGCTGATCTTGCGGATATTGAATTTCGCCGCAAACGATTTCAGCACCGCAATGACAAGCAGGTTCAGTACTTCCGGCGGGATCGTACCGTAATTTTCTTCCATCG
>USSJ01000127.1 GCA_900557285.1 uncultured Clostridia bacterium
TTGCGTTCAGATCCACTTTGACGCCGCCCATAAAATAATGCTGTGCAGGCACTACCGGAATCGGCTGTTTCAGAACGTCATACCCTTCCTGCAAACAGCGCTGCCGTATCGTGGGAAAATGTTCGAGAATGGTTTTTTCGCCCACCGGCCGCATATCCAGCCATACATGCTTTGTACCGTCTTTCCTCATCTGCGCGCGGATCTCGCCCGTCACAATATCCCGCGGCAGCAGTTCGTTGCAGAAACGCTTACCGTTCTTATCCAACAGTACTGCCCCCTCCCCGCGCACCGATTCGGAAATCAGGAACCTGCGTCCGTGCTTTTGAGAATAAAACGTCGTCGGATGGATCTGCACGTAATCCAGATGCTCCACGGCGATCCCGTTTTTCAGAGCAATCGCCAGCGCATCCCCCGTCAGATGCCGATAATTCGTGGAATGTTCATACAGTCCGCCGACGCCGCCCGTGGCAAGCAAAGTAAATTTAGCGTACACGATACCCAGTTCGCCCGTATTCACGTCGCGCAGCACCCCGCCGAAACACTCGTTGTCCTGACATACAATGTCCAGAAGTTCCGTGTATTCACGGATCACGATATTTTGACGCGTGCGGGCCAACGCAAGCAGCTTGCTCGTGATTTCTTTTCCCGTCACATCGTCATGAAAGAGTATGCGCGGCCGCGAATGTCCGCCTTCCCGCGTAAAGCGAAAATTCCCCTGCTCATCCCGCGCAAACTGTACCCCGTCCGCAACCAGTTCCGAAATCATCTCCGGCGAAGAAAGGATCATCTGCCGCACTGCCGTTTCGTCGTTCTCATAATGCCCTGCGCGCATAGTGTCCTCAAAATATCCTTCATAATCCTCTGTCCCGCGCAGCATACAGATCCCGCCCTGCGCCAGAAAAGAGTCGCTTTCATCCACCGCCGCCTTTGACAGCATCAGGATCTTTGCGTCGCGCGGCAGATTCAGCGCACAGCATAACCCCGCAACTCCCGTCCCTGCAATCAGAACGTCATAGCTTTGTTCAATATTCATCATAACGTATCCTCTCTTTTCTTACAGCACACTACTTCGCCAGTTGTAACATACGTTCCAAAGGTTTCCGCGCCGCATCCATCAGCCCGGCATCCATCTTCACTTCGTACCCGCCGCCCTGCAGACACTCCAGCACTTTTTCGGGCGTGATTTTTTTCATATCCAGACATACAGGCGTCACCGGATAGAACACTTTGCCCGCACAGCGGCGCTGCAACTCGTACAGCACGCCCGGCTCGGTTCCCAGTATAAATTCCTGCGCCGCACTCTTTTGCGCATATTCGATGATCTCCGAAGTACTGCCCACAAACGCCGCCAGTTCGCAGACCTCTTTGCGGCATTCGGGATGCACTAAAAATTCCGCGTTCGGATGCGCACGCACTTCACTCTGCACATCGGATGCCAGCAAAACCGCATGTACCGGGCAATACCCACCCGAATAATAGAAAGTCTTTCCCGCAACCTGTTTACTCACATATGTACCGAGATTTTCATCCGGAATAAACAGAATATTCTTTTCGGGCAGCGCCGATACGATCTTCACTGCGTTGGATGAGGTAACACATACGTCGCACAGCGCTTTCAGCTTTGCAGAAGAATTGATATAACAAACCACAGCCAGATCGGAAATCTCCTTTCGCAATTTCACGATCTGCGCTTCGTCAGCCATATGCGCCATCGGACAATCCGCCGTTTCGTCCGGAAGCAATACTTGCCGCATCGGATTGAGTATCTTCGCGCTCTCTCCCATAAACCGCACCCCGCAGAATACGATCGTGTCTTTGTCTGTCTTCGAAGCGACCTTGGCAAGATAAAACGAGTCCCCCACATAGTCCGCCATTGCCTGCACCTGCGCGTCTACATAATAATGCGCCAGGATCACCGCATTCCGCTCTCTCTTCAGTTTTTCGATCTCCTGCATATCCATATAGATTGTACCGACCTCTCGCGCCGAAATTTTTCAGCCTTGTTTTTTGTTACACTATACACTAAAAATTGACAACTGTCAAGACAATAGACAAGGCAGAAAAAATTTTCCGACAATGCAAAGCGCGCGCAAAAAATGTTTTTTGCGCGCGCTTTTTATCCCGTCTCACAAAGAATAAACAGATTTTTCCGCTGATTTGCATAACTTATTGAACGGCTGTGCCTCTTCGTATAAATCGCCGCATTTTAAAACATCCGTCGGCCCCGTTTTTTGTTACCCGCGTACCGTTCGCGGGGGTCGGGCGCGATGCTTGTCAGCGGCAATGCAGTTACAATCACATATTGACTTTCAGAGTATCGGCGATTTCTTTCCCGGAACTGGTACCGATGCGGTCGGCGCCGGCGGCGAGCATTTCGCGGAACTGTTCCGCCGTTTTGATACCGCCCGACGCTTTGACACTGCAGGCGCCTTTGACCGTATCTTTGAGCAGTCGGACATCTTCCGCCTTTGCGCCTTCGCCGAAATAGCCCGTGCTGGTTTTGACAAACGCCGCCCCCGCGTCGCGGGCGCAGAGCGCCGCTTTGACCATTTCTTCGCGCGTGAGAAGGGAGGTTTCCAAAATCACCTTTACGGGGCTGCCCTTCGCCGCCTTCACGACCTGCTTGATCTCGCGCTTTACATACGAATAATTTCCGTTTTTGACGGCGGAAATACAGATGACCATATCGATCTCGTCCGCCCCGTCGGCAACGGCGCGTTTGGTCTCAAAGACCTTTGTTTCCGTCTTGTTTTCACCCATCGGGAACCCGACGACGCACGCGATTTTGATCTGCGGAGCATTTTTCAAAAATTCGTTGCACGCCGACACATACACCGGCTGCACGCAGACCGAATAAAATCCGTATTCCACCGCTTCCGCACAAAGCTTGCGGATATCCTCGCGCCGCGCCGTCTGTTTCAAAAGCGTATGATCGATGGTTTTCAAAAGCCTGCGGATCTCCAAAATCTTTTTCTGCCGCTTGAATTCTTCAAATTCCGCCATTTCCTCCGCCGAGACAGAAGTTTTTCCGTCCGCTTCCTGGGCCGACGTAAGCAGCGGCTGTTTATCACTCTGCGCCGTTTCCGCAGGCGCTGTTTCCTTTTCTTTTATTTCCTCTTTTTTCTTTCCGAATCCGAACATCAAAGTTTCTCCTTTCCGATAAAACTGTAAACCAGCGGCCGTGCGCGATAAGAATCTTTCACCGTAAACGCGCTTTCCGCCAGCAGGATCGCATCCTTGTTTTCCTTTCTGTAAAAAATTTCAGCGATCGGTTCCCCTTTTCCTACGCGATCTCCCGCACGTCTTTTCAGAAGTATCCCAACCGTATGATCGATCGGATCCCCCTCTTTCGCACGTCCGCCGCCCAGCTGTGAACAAGCCTTGCCCAGCGCAAGGGCCGAAATATGCAGTTTTCCCGCGCGCGGCGCACAGACAAGAAGCCGATGGGGAGCCAAAGGCAGAAGCGAAAAATCATCGACGGCCCGAACATCGCCGCCCTGCGCCGAAACGATCTGCTTCAGCTTTTCCAATGCCGCACCCGATTCCAACGCCCGATTGACTTTTTCATCTGCCTGCTCTTGCGAAAGCCCTTCCGACATCTGCAAAATCTTTCGGCAATGATACAGAGAAAGCTCCGCCAGCGCATTCTTTTTCCCTTTCAGCACTTCGATCGCTTCGCGCACTTCCGCATTGCAGCCGATATTATCCCCGAGCGGCACATCCATACAGGTTACCGCCGCGCCGATCTTCCGCCCCGCAGCCGTTCCGATCCTGACCATCAGTTCCGCCAGTTTCACCGCATCCGAAGGCCTGCGCATAAACGCGCCGTCGCCGTATTTTACGTCCAGCAAAATCACGTCCGCAAAGGAAGCCAGTTTCTTGCTCATCACGGACGAGGCGATCAGCGGAATACTGTCCACCGTCGCCGTCACGTCGCGTACGGCGTACATGCGTTTGTCGGCAGGCACCGTGGCGCTTGTCTGCCCCGCGATCGCCGCACCCACTTTGTCCACCTGCTTTTCAAACTCTTCCGCCGAGAGCGTTACCCGAAGATTCGGAAAACTTTCCATTTTATCCAGCGTTCCGCCCGTATGCCCAAGCCCCCTGCCGGAATATTTCGCACACTTCACGCCCAGAGATGCCAGCACGGGCACGAGCACGAGGGTAGTCGAATCGGACACCCCGCCCGTGGAATGCTTGTCGGCGAACACGCCGCCGCAGGCGGGCCGCGGCGAGATCTCGCCGCTCTTTGCCATCGCGTCCGTCAGGACGAAACACTCCTCGTCCGTCATTCCGCGCCATAGAACCGCCATGCAGAATGCTGCGATCTGCGCATCCGACGCACTCTCGTCCGTTACCATGCGCACAAAAGCGCGGATCTGCTCCTCACTCAATATTTTGCCGCGTTTTTGTTTTCCGCGTCATCTTGTACACACAGTATATTCTCTGAAGTTTTCTTTCTGTCAACATCGAATTTTAACACAAATTTTGCAAAACATAAAGTATACTTCACATTTTATAAAAATTTTATAAAAATTTCCTCTTGAACTCAAGTTGCCTTCATAAGCTATAATGCAGACAT
>USSJ01000128.1 GCA_900557285.1 uncultured Clostridia bacterium
AAGATCATCGTTCGTTACGACTTTTTCGGGAAGAGCACTGCCCGTCCCTGCAATATAAAAAGACATATTCTGTCTGCCTCCGGTAATGCTATGCTGACAAAAAACAGCGCACGCGCCGTTTTCCTTCCCTTATTATAGTAAATTTGAAAGAGCAAGTCAAGCCTTCTCGCGTAAAAGCGGAAAACCCCGACATAAGCCGCCAAAATGTTTAAAAATAAAACAAAAAATGCGCCCGTTTCACAAAAAACGGACGCATTTACACTCTTTACGGAATATTAAGCCTGTTTCGGAACGATCGCAAATGAAAATTCCGCGCTCGTGCAAAGTTTTCCGTTCGCTTCCAGTTTTCCCTTTGCAAAACAAAAAATGCCTTTGCGTGCAGTCAGCGCCACCGTCATCACCGCCGTATCCCCCGGCAGCAACGGATTCTTGAATTTTACATTGTTCAAGCCCGTATACATCGGCGTCTTGCCTTTGCAATCGGGCAGGAGAGCCACCGCCGTCTGCGCGATCATCTCACACTGGATCACGCCCGGCACGATCGGGTTGCCCGGGAAATGCCCCTGCAGAAAAAACTCGTCCCCGCGGATCGTGTATTTCCCTACGGCTTCCCCGTTTTCGTTTATCTCCACTTCGTCCAGAAGCAGCATCGGCTCCCTGTGCGGAAGCACTTCCTTGATCTCTTCTCTGTTCATCTTCTTCTCCGTCCTTTCGGATCTCGTTTCCCTTCAGGTTACGAAACAATTCCTTCCGGTTTTTCTCTGTCTTCCGGGAAAAGCGGCCCGCTCACCACCGGCAAAACCACCGGCGCCGCCAAAGCCGTCGTCGTCAGAGTCGTAACCGCCGCACGCAGATACGGATACAATACCGCCGTGCCTGCCACTACCACCGCGCGGCGCTCTTCCTCCGTTTCCGCTGACGATTCAAATACACCCGTAAACGTTACGTTCAGATCGAACGGTTTGGGAGAATCTTCCGTCTTTTCGATCTTTACCGTCAGCGTTATAAAGCAAAGTTTTTCATTCTCCACCGCCCTGCGCACTTTGCGCGAAAATGTAGGTTTGAGCTCCATCTTCGTCCCGTTCTGCGGGCGCACCGCATTCAGTTTAAAACTCATCTCGTCCGCACGGATCCCTTTGAGTGTAAAATCTACTTTCTGCATAAATTTCTTCTCCGCTTCGTATTTTCTGCGCAACCTCGGCCGCACCGCAGAAATTTCCCTGAATGCGCTCTGTGTTTGCACTTAATATTATACTTTCCCCCGCCCGATTTGTCAACATTTCGCCCGAAAAAGTTTGATTTTTCCGTCAAATTACAACTTTTCTTTAAAATGCGTTTTTCATGATTCCCCGCAAATTCCGCCGATTTTTTCCCGCGCAGACACGATCTTCCCGTATCCGAAAAAGAGCGATACACAACAGGTATCGCTCTTTTTTCGTGCGCCGCAGTTATTCAGATGTGCCTTTCGATCGCCGCCGAAGTTTCGGCGGCGTTTTTATTTTTGTATCCTGCCCGATCACAGCAGCGACATGCCGCGGTCCGTTTCCGTTACGATGCGGATCTCCGCCGTTTCGCCGGTCATCGCGTCTATATAGGCAAAATACAATCTTCCGCCGTATTCTCCGCGCACTTCATAGACAAGACGTTCTTCCCCGTCCACGGGAATGATCGCCCTGCTGACACCGCGCAGATCCATCTTTGCCGCCGCGTTGCGCTCGATCCGCTCCATCGGAACTTTCGCCTGTCCGATTTTACGCTCGCAATGATTTTTCAGATACAGATGCGCATCCGTTCCCGTAACCACGCCGCGCTCCGCGCAAACTTTCACCATGACGCGGTCGGGATAGATCAGAACGCCGTCCTGCTCGTATACAAACGTGATACAGCATTCACCGCCCGCTTCGCTTACAAATACGGGCCGCAGATTTTCATAACCGCACTTTTCCAGGAACTGACGCGCAATATGCGTGCAGTGCTTTGCATCAAAATTTTCGGTGCCGCACTGTTCATAACTTTCAAACATCGCCAAAAGTCCGCCCTGCTCCGTGATCTGCGCATAATACGATCTGCCTGCGTCGTCCGCAAATTCGAACGTATAGGACGCATACGATCCTTCCGTTTTACCTGTGCAACGCATTTCGCGCACCTGATAATCGGAAAAATATTCATTTGCCAATTCCGTCGCACGCTCCTCGGAAACCGTTTCCAGCTCCGACAAATGATCCGCCGCGCCTTTTTCCGCCAATTCGCCGCGCACCGTTTCGTTCATTTCTCCGATGCCCGCCGTCAGACGTTCAAAATTGACCGCAAAATCTCCGTCCGCTTTCCACATCGCTTCCGCACTCGCCGAACCCGCGCTTTCGATCAGAGCAGGCATCGCATAGCGCACCGATTCCATCGAAGTGTACAGATACTCGATCGTTTCCTCTTCCTGCGCGTTCAGCGTCCCGCCCGCCGCCACTTTATGCAGCAAAGCCGACGCGTAATCGCCCGCACGGTTGAAAAATGCAGTCAGTTTTGCCGCCGCATAACTGTCTACGGGGAAATTTTCCACACACCGCTCCGCCAGTCTGCTGCGTACCAGCATGTCCGCCAAAAGCTTTTGCGTTTCATAATTCCCCTGCGCAATGCGGATCTTCGCAAGATCGGCGTCCAGCATTTCAACCTGTTCGGACAGTTCATAAATGTTCTCCTGATATCCGTCCAGTGCCGCACTCTTCGTATTGACAAGATCGAAATACCCGACCGTCACGATCGCGCCGAGCGCCAGAACCGCCACCGACAGCGATACGACTGCCGCCAGCCAGCCGCCGAATCCCGGCGTCTTCTGCGCCCGCTCTTCGCGCCTGCGCTTTTCTTCCGCCAGTTTTTCCGCCTTCAGCGCACGGCGATGCATTTTTTCTTCCTCCGCGCGCATTTCGCGCTCCCGCTTTTCCTGCTGTTTTGCCGCCAGCTTTTCCGCACGGATACGCTCGCGTTCTGCCGCAGCCTCCAGCTTCGCCTGCTTCTTTTCTTCCTTTTTCTGCGCATCTTCGATCCTGCGCTGCGCGCGCATGTCTTCACGTTCCGCCGCAGCCTCCAGCCGCGCCGAACGTTCCCGCGCCGCCGCAAGCTCTTCGTTTATTTCCCTGTTTTCCGCGTCATGATCATGCATGCATCCGTTCCCGCCGCAGTTTCCCGAACACTTTTTGTTTCTTTCTCTGTCTTTCATGTTCTGTCCTCCTTAAATCGCAAACACATGCTTGCCGATCGTAATGACCGTCTCACGCGAGAAGATCCATTCGCTCGTCGCCGTTACGGGATTGTAATAGTACAGGCATCCGCCCGTAGGATCCCATCCGTTCATCGCATCTTTCGCGGCATTGATCGCCGTCTGGTCGGGCGTCAGATTGATCTGTCCGTCGCTCACCGCCGTGAATGCGTGCTTTTGGTAGATCACACCCGAGATCGTATTCGGGAAATCCGAACTTCTGACGCGGTTGAGCACGACCGCTCCGACCGCTACCTGACCTGTATAACTTTCGCCGCGCGCTTCTCCGTAAATACAACGCGCCAACAGGTAAGTATCCGAATTGGTATAGCCGTTACCGCTGCTCTGCGATCCGCTGCTGTTCGCCTGCTCCATCATCCCGAGCGCTTCAAATGTCTTTTTACCCACAATTCCGTCTGCCGTCAGTCCGTTTTTGCGTTGAAAATACTTTACCGCTTCCTTTGTCTTCGGGCCATAGATCCCGTCTACGCTGCCCGTGTAATACCCCCACCGACGCAGTTTGTCCTGCACGGTCTTTACATCGCTGCCGCGGCTGCCTTCTTTGAGTACCGCCGCTTCGATATCCTGTCCGTATGCCGCCGCATCTTCCAGTTTGGATGTCTGCTGCACGGAAAACAGTACGATCGCCGCAAACGCGACAACCAGCGTGAGCGCCAGCGCGCCCGCACGAATCATTTTACTCATTCTTCCTCCTTCCTTTTTAAAAACAGATTGTTTCCGCAAAAAAAGGAGGATTTCACCTTAATTTGCGAAAAAATTTTCGATCAGTTCCAGCAATCTGGAACGATAACGGATCGTGTTACCTTTCGCTTCTCCCGAAAAACACAGAGGCGGATAGACGACACACCACCAGTTTGCCCCCGACCCCGTGCCGAGCTCGACGATCAGCGCATCGTAGATCCCCGCTTCCAGCGTAACGCCTTCATAGACGCGGTCGGGAAATTCTTCCGCGCTTACACGCGCTTTCGATGTATAAGAAAAACCGTTTGCCGCCAGCACTTCGTCGGCAACGCGTTCGATGGCCGAAAGATTTTCTTCCAAAGCACCGATCGCCTCTTCTTTGCTCTACGGGAATCAGAAACTGAACAATGGCATCCTTTACTTTATATTTGACCGCCTGGTCTTCCGCCGAATCTGAATTCGCGCGCACGTGCATGCGCAGATACGCCGAAGTCTGCGGCTGCGTCTCCTGCATCGTAACCGCTACCGTCAGGATTAGTATGAATAAAACACCGAAAACTATACAAATTTTTTTCATGGTACGCTTCCTTTCTGATTTGTGAAACTATTATTGCCACCC
>USSJ01000129.1 GCA_900557285.1 uncultured Clostridia bacterium
ATTTCTGCACCCCGCCGATCAGTACTGCCAATAAAAACGGTACCGCCAGACATTCCACCGTGACCAGCAAATATACCGCCAGCCATAATAAATCCGTCTGCCCGTAATAATTGCCTATGTACGCCAACAACCCGCTCACCACGATCAGAAGCAGCACCGGGATCGCTATAAAATAACAAAAGACCGCAAAAACCCTGCCGGGCTTTCTGCCCGACAACATGTTTGCAGTCTTCTTTTTCCGCATTCTCGATCGCTCCCCTTTTCCCCTTTTGCTTATAACCGTATATTTTGTCTATCACCGATAGACAAAATACGGCCGGCCGTATTTTCACTCATTTGTATTTAAGCATATTTTATCACACTTCTTTATTTTTTGCAAGAAAATTTTCATATCTCGACATAATTTTTAAAAAAAATACTTGTTTATACGTTACTCCGACTGATTTTTTACCGATTTCTGATCAATTCAACACGTCCGTTTTTCCGAAAAAGCACGCGGCGGGGACAAATTATAATTTGTCCCCGCCGCGTTTGCCCCATAAAAATAAGCCGCGGCGCGCAAATTATTTTTACGCGCCGCGGCAATGATCCTGCCCGCCGTCCACGGCAGGCACAAAATAAATATTTTTGAAAATTTCGACAATTCTGCCATACGTCTCAAAAAATCAGCGACGTATTCCGAAATCAGAGCAATTCAACCCAACCCCAGCAAAAAATAAATAAGGCCGACCGCTGCCCCTGCCAGAACGCCGTAAACGATGATCGGCCCCGCTACCGTAAACATCTTTGCGGCAAGGCCCGTGATCATCCCTTCCGATTTGAATTCCAGCGCCGGAGAACACACGCTGTTGGCAAAACCCGTGATCGGAACAATAGATCCTGCCCCCGCCGCTTTGCCGATACGGTCATATACCCCCAAACCTGTCAAAAGACATCCCAAAAAGATAAGCGCCATCGAGGTAGCTCCCGCCAATTCGTCGCCGGTCAGCAAAAAAACATTTTCAAAGACCGTCCGCAAAAACTGGCCGATACAGCAAATCAGCCCGCCGACCATAAACGCCCGCAGGCAATTATGAAAATGCTTCGTCGGCGGCGCAAACGAATGCACGTACGCAAGATAATTTTCATTGATCCCTGCATACGTCGAGACGTGCGCCTTTTCCTTCTCTTCGTTCACAGCGCCCGCTCCGCCGCGATTTTCCTGGCGCATTGTCTGCATCTTATTATTTTCCATGCCGCTCCCCCGCCGCATTGAATCCCGGAATGCACGTTTCGCGTTCATCCCTCGTCCGAACTTCGTCTGCGGGCATAATTCTTCGCTTCATATCCCATATTTTTGCTCTTTTCACGAAAAATTATGCAGCTTTTCTTCAAAAACTATTTTCCTGCTTTCGTCTCTGTTCCTTCTCTTGTAAAAGGACTTGTTCTCTCTTTCGCAAAATACGCGGCAGCATACAGAAAAATGTCGTCGCCGTCACGATGCCTGCCGTAATGTCCGCGACCCCCTCGCTGTAATAAACTCCCGACACCCCGAAAGCATACGGCAATGCAAAACACAAAGGGATCAGCAATATGACTTTCCGCAGGCACGCCAGAAAAATAGAGATCTTTGCCTGATTCAACGCCACAAATACGTTCTGCAACGTCATCTGCGCAAAAAAGAAAATCGTTCCCATCATAAAAAACGGCGTATATTTGCGCAGAATCGCCATCACGGGTTCGCTTGCGCTGAATATGTAACCGTATATCTGCGGCGCAAACAAAGATACCGCCCACACAGTCGTCGAACCGCACAGCGCCGTCAATGCCGCTATCCGCACAGTTTTTCGGATCCTTTCCGAATTACCTGTTCCGTAATTATAACTTACCAACGGCTGTACTCCCGTCCCCAATCCGTTCAGCGGCAGACAAACCATCTGAATTGCGCTCAGCATAATCGTCAGCGCTGCCGTATAATCGCTGTTTCCGCCCGACCAACGTTTCAGATTCACATTGAATACGATCTGGATCGCACTTTCCGTTACGCTCATAATGAACGGTGAAAGTCCTAACGCCAAAATCCGCAGAGCCGTCCGCCGCTCCGGCAGAAACTGCTTTGCGTTAAAGCGAAAAGCACTCTTTTTACGAAAAAAGAAAGATATGACCCATACGGCCGATACACCCTGCGAAAGAACTGTCGCCAATGCAGCACCTTCCACACCCATTTTAAATACAAAAATAAACAGCGGATCCAGCGCTATATTCAGCACGGCACCGATCGCTACCGTGAGCATGGATGTCACACTGTAACCCTGCGCCGTAATGAACGGATTCAATCCCAACGAAAACAGGACAAATACCGTTCCGCATCCGTAAACAAACAGGTACCCGCGCGCGCAGTCAAAACTGTCCGCCGGAGCTCCGAACAAATTTACCAAAGAATCACAGAAGATCAGCACAACCGCCGTCAACAGGACGGCAAAAACAGACAGAAGCCCCACTCCCGTATTGAAAACCTTGCCCGCTTCTTCTTTTTTCTGTTCGCCGAGAAATATGCTCGCCAGAGGCGCCCCGCCCATTCCGACCAAATTGCTGAACGCACTTACGATCAGCGTGATCGGGAACACCACTCCCAGCCCAGCCAATGCCTGCGTACCGATCTGCGGAATACTCCCGACATACATCCGATCCACTAAATTGTATAAAAGATTGATCAGTTGCGCCAACACCGCCGGCACAGCCAGTCTGATGACCAGCCCTCCGACAGGATCTCTGCCAAGATCGATCTCCCGTTTTCTTTTTTCCTGCGTCATAAAACCGCTCCGATTTCTGAACCGTTCCGCCGCTTTATCTGCGGTCTGAACCATCGCCACGTTGTCCGAAAAACGGATAACGTGCTTCCTTTTTTCATACAGAATTGTTTTTTCGGACACAGTAAAAGCGCGCCAAAGCGCGCTTTTACGCATAGTGCCTGCATTTTATAACCGTATAAAGATCCCGCTGATCAGGATCGCTGCCATACAGACGGGTGCAATATAGCGGATCATGATCCGATAATACCTGCGATATCCCTTCCGACGCATGCCGATCTCATCCATCAGGCTTTCCGTGTCTGTAAAATATCCCGCAATCACGCAGGTACCGATCGCCACCAGCGGCATCAGAATACTGTTCGACGCGTAGTCAAACATATCGAGAATGCTCTTTCCGCCGATCTGCACCATGCTCAGCGGCCCGAAACCGAGCGAAGAGAGCGCGCCGAGCACGAGCATGATGCCGAACACGATCAGGCATGCCACCCAACGCTTCACATGACAATTCTCGCGCAATACCGCCACGATCGATTCCACAAGGGAAATCGAAGACGTCAGTGCCGCAAATAAAACCAGTATAAAGAAGATCACCGCGATCACTCTGCCGCCTGCCATGCCGTTGAATACCTGCGGCAAAACAATAAACATCAGCGAAGGCCCGCTGTTGCCCATCGCTTCCGCAGCCGCTTCTCCGCCGCCCGTCACCGCGTATATGGAAGGTATGATGATCATCGCCGCAAAAATCGCAAACAATGTATCGCAGATCGAGATCTGCCTGCCGGATTTCTGAATGTCGGCATTCTTTTTCATATACGATCCGTACGTGATCATGATCGCCATCGCCAGCGACATGGAATAAAACAGCTGTCCCAGCGCCGCTAAGAGCGTTTCAAAACGAAAATCTTCGAAATCAGGCACAAAAAGTTTTTTCAGCCCCGCCAGCGCGCCCGGCTGACACAAGGCATACACCGCCAGAAACACGACCAGAATCGCAAGCAACGGCATTAAGATCTTGCTCACGCGCTCGATCCCCTTCTGCACACCGAACACCACAACCAAAATGGTCGCCGCCGCAAAAACAAGGAAAAATACGAGCGGCTGCCAGGCGTTCGAGATAAACGCACTAAAATAAGTACTTGTATCCGCTGCCGCGCCTACCAGTTCCGCATCCCCGATCATGAACGCCCAGAAATATTTGATCACCCATCCGCCGATCACGGAATAATACGGCACGATGATGATCGGCACGACAATGCAGACAAATCCGAACCATTTGAACTTCTTGTTCAGCGCCGCAAATGCACCGATCACGCCTTTGCCCGTCTTTCGGCCGATCGCAATTTCCAATACCAGAAGCGAAAAGCCAAACGTCACCGCAAGCAAAATATAGCACAGCAAAAACATCCCGCCGCCATACTTCGCCGCCAGATACGGAAATCTCCAAAGATTTCCCAATCCGACCGCAGATCCCGCAGCGGCAAGCACGAATCCGATCTTACTCGAAAATCCGCCCCTCTTTCTGCCTTCCTGCCCCTCAGCGCCTTTATCCGACGCCATCGGCTCCGCATCTTCCGCAAAATCCCCGATCAACGGAGTCTGTTCCTCTTCCATTTTAACTCTCCAAGATATTTTTTTCGCCGCCGCTTCCGCACGGCTTTCTTCCGCGTCTGTTTGTCCATTTTAATACATTGCGGACATTTTGTCAATAGCACGGCCTTATCTTCGGCGTATTCCTCTGTACTTTTATCCCCGCTTCCGCCTCATTCGC
>USSJ01000130.1 GCA_900557285.1 uncultured Clostridia bacterium
AGATGTTCGGGTTCGATAGCGTACAAAAATCTTGCCGAAGAGTTTTTGATGCGCAACGGCGACAAGTTTATCCCCATCAAAGATTTATCCGCTCTAAAATACAGAGGCTAACGTTATGCCAAACGGCGCCAAAGAAAAGAACAAACACAAACTGCTGCTTTCGATAAGCTATCAGAATCCTGCCTGGTGGAGCTCCAAAACGCGCCATCTTCATTCGCACGACTTTTGCGAAGTCATGTTCGTAAAAAAAGGCGACGGATCCGTCAAGTTTGACGATTCCGTTCAGCATTTCCATACGGGCGATATAGTAATATACAATCCCGGCACCACGCACTGCGAGTTTGTCGACGACGGCTCGGATTCCACGCTTATTTTTATAGGCATATCCAGCCTGTCGATAGACGGTCTCGAACCGGGCTGTTTGTGCCGCGGCCGATATTCGGTAGTGCCCACCGATTCCCATTACGACGCTATTTTCTTTTATCTGGATCAGCTGCTTGCCGAACAAGATCAGCTCAATATCCAGGAAACGATCGGATACAAATGTTACCATAGAATTGGTAAAGGTAAGAGACAGAAAAGTGTTCCCGTCACTTCCGGTGAACAGCTTTGCCTGCCCCCAGGATTCATACTGATTCTTCAGAAAACGTACTTTGACATAATCCTCCTGTTGGATCTCTGCGCCTCGCTCTGCATCGATGGGAATGACCACCGACCAGTTTTCCTCCGTGGAAAGCTTGTACACCGGATCTCCCACAGCCATCAGTTCATTACCGAGCATCTGTTTCTTCTCATAATTTTTGTTATCAAATACTTCCTGGGTAACACCTTCCACGGTCAGATTTTCATAACCGTCCGTCCAGTAAGCCACGATACCGGTGGTGGGCGCATAACAGAAATTTACAATATTTGCAGCCGAACCGTTATTTCCGTTTTCAATGCTTTGCAGCATATTTACATTGGCCAGTTTCAGCACCGTGTTCTTCAAAGAATATTTAAAATCATAGGTACTCTCGTAATTTTTGTCATCATACCCATGCATAAAATTCACGATTTCATTACGGAATTCCGAAAGTTCCTGGTCACTCAGGGTATTTTCTCCAAGGCTGGCATCCTCCAGTTCTTCCGTCAGCCGGCCCGTCTCGTCCACGATGTAAACAGTGTCTCCCTTGGCCACCCGTTCGCCTTCTCTTGCATAAAAATTCACATATCCGGCAGTATCCGTACTTACAACTTCCTCTGTGCGGATTGACACTCCACGGTAAATATTATTGGTAGCCAGTGATCCTTCCGTTACTTCATAACGCACGATGTGGTCTGTCTGAAAATACAGTATCACACAAATGATTACATAAATAAAAATAGCTCCGAAGATGAGCATACCGATATTGAGGTTCAAAGGTTTTCTGTATTTTTTTATTTTTCTCGGTTGTTCTGCCATTGGAAAACCTCCTTTCCTCTCCCTTACGTTTGAGAAGCCCCGGTTGGCATCCGAGGCTTCTCATACGTGAAAATTATAATACGTTTTCTTACAAAGATACGATGATCTTATCCTTAACAGCCTCCGGTAATTCGGATTCATCCATCGATACGCTGAGGATAAAATCTACCTGGAAGAAATCGCTCATTTTGTCCAGCTTCTCAATCACAGCTGAAATATCTTTGCCTTCCAGTCCGCCGGACGGCAAAAAGAATTTCAAACCGTTTTTATTGTAGGGCAGATGGCTTGCCGTGATCATGACGGAAGCGTCTGCACCGATATCTTTTTCCTGTAAAAGCATAAACATGGAAGGCGTGGACGAAAGTCCCGTAAGGATCACGTCCGAGCCGCTCTGCGTTACCGCATCGGCAGCGCATTTGCTGATCCTGTCAGCCGACAGGCGCGAATCGTGTCCGATCGCGACGGTAAGCCTGTCCTTTCCGAGCGATTTTGCCAGGCGGTAACAAAACGCTTTCATGATGCCCGAAACCGCTTCATCCGTCAGGTTGATATGTTCGCCCTCCACGCCTTCGAGGGCGACTCCGCGCACGTCCGTGCCGCTTTTTAACTCAGTCCAATCTGTTTGATTCATTGATTTCTCCGAAAATATTCTCTATGCTATTATACTTCATTTGCCTTTTCTTTTCAAGTTTTTTTTGAAAAAATTGTGCTGTATTTTGTAAAATCCGGACGCATTCATCGGCGCTTTTTCCGTAAATCGTAAAAAACAAAGAATAATGCGTCGAAAATGTTTACAGGTCTGTACATTGTGTGATATAATTTAAATGGGTATATTGCTCAATCAACAAAAAGGAAACGATTTATGTATAAATTTATTTTGTCCACCGATTCCACCTGCGATCTTTATGCCGATTTCGTGCGCGATAACGACATAAAGTTTGTAAGTCTGAATTTTATCGTCGAAAAGGACGGTCAGTTTACGGAAGGAGTGGACGCGTTTACCGAATATTCTCAGTATGTGGATTTTTACCGCCAGCTGCGTGAAGGCGCATTTTCGCGTACGTCCATGCTCAATTATGAAAGCCACTACAATCATTTTCTCAAACTGGCAAAAGAAGGGGCAAAAGATGTCTTGCATTTTACGATCTCCAGCGGGCTTTCTCCCACGGTAACGGTAGCGGAGAAGGCGGCGGCGGATATCCGCAAAGATTATCCCGATTTCAATCTTTTGGCCGTCGATTCTCTGGCCGCAACGATCGGGCAGGGTGCCCTGGTGCGCGAAGCGCTCCGCCTGCGCAATGAGGGTAAAACGGTGCGGGAAGCCTATGATGCGGTCAACGACCTGCGCTTCCATATTCAGTATGCGATCGTTGCGAACGATCTGTATTATCTGAAAAAGGGCGGAAGAGTTTCCACGGTCGCGGCGGTGGCGGGGTCTTTGCTGCAGGTAAAACCTGTCCTGTCTTTCAATAACGAGGGAAAACTTGTCGTGGTGGATAAATGCCGCGGCATGAAAAAGGCGTTTGCCTATGCGTTGGATAAAATGGAAAAATTCAATCCCGTGGAAGAAAACCGCATGATCTGGATCGTACACACCGATGCGGAGAAAGAAGCAGGCGAATTGGCGGCAATGATCGAATCGCGCTGGAATTTCAAACCGGACGTTACGATTATGGGACCTGTCATCGGTTCGCACGTGGGGCCGGGTGCGGTTGCCGTGATCTGGCGCACGAAAGAAGTACGGCAGGACGGTTAAACATAAGAAAAATGCCGAATGCAGACGGCAAATAGATTGTTTTCAAGTAAAAAATATGGTATAATCTTTAAAGATGTACCATATTTTGTTTTTTCGGAGGAGATTATGGCGAAGGATAAGGAGTTCGTCAATCAGATCGCGGATATAGAGACTGATTTCCCGCGCTGGTATACGGATGTCGTTATAAAGACAAAACTGGTGGACTACGGGCCCGTGAAAGGAACGATGGTGATCCGTCCCTACGGGTATGCGATCTGGGAAAATATCCAGAAAGAGCTGGATGCGCGATTTAAAGCGACAGGGCATCAGAATGCGTATTTCCCGCTGCTCATTCCCTACAGTTTTATGACGAGAGAGGCGGAACACGTGGAAGGGTTTGCACCGGAAGTGGCGGTCGTTACGGTGGGCGGCGGCGAAACGCTTGCCGAACCTCTGGTGATCCGTCCGACAAGTGAAACGATCATCGGTGAAATGTATTCCAAATGGCTGCAATCCTACCGCGATCTTCCCATCCTGATCAATCAGTGGGCGAACGTTGTGCGTTGGGAAAAGACGACGCGTCCGTTCCTGCGTACGAGCGAATTTTTGTGGCAGGAAGGGCATACCGTTCACGCGACCGAGGAAGAGGCGATGGAAGAAACGCTGAAAATGCTCGGCGTGTATAAAGAATTTGCGGAAACTTGTCTGGCGATCCCCGTGTTTACGGGCAGAAAGACGGAGAAAGAGAAGTTCGCGGGAGCCGTGGCAACGTTCGGAATGGAGGCCATGATGCACGACGGAAAGAGTTTGCAGGCTGGGACTTCCCATTATCTCGGACAGAACTTTGCAAAAGCTTTCGACATTCAGTTCCTGGATAAGGACGGGACGCACAAATACGGATATACGACGTCCTGGGGCGTATCGACCCGACTGATCGGTGCGCTGATCATGTCCCACGGCGATGCGCGCGGACTGATCATTCCGCCCGTGGTCGCACCTATCCAGGCGATCATTGTCCCGATCGCTTCGAAAAAAGAGGGCGTTCTGGAAGCCGTAGCGGAATTGAAGGCAAAACTTCTGGCGGCAGGCATACGTGCGGATTCGGATGTTTCGGACAACAGCCCCGGCTGGAAGTTCAACGAATGGGAAATGAAAGGCGTGCCTCTGCGCATTGAATTGGGGCCGCGCGATATTGAAGCGGGAAAAATGGTGCTCGTACGCCGCGATACGCACGAAAAGACAGAAGCTCCCTTGGAAAATGCGGCGGATACAATCCGCAAACTGCTTAGTGAGATCCAGGCGAATCTTTTGGAGAAAGCGAGAAAACGCAAAGAGGAACGCGTTGATACGGCGGAAAGCGTCGACGAGATTCTC
>USSJ01000131.1 GCA_900557285.1 uncultured Clostridia bacterium
GATGCAGAGGAACTCTATCTCGGGTTCACTGGAAGTGATGAATTCGATGCTCGGTGCATTTGGTATCGCATTCGGTATTGCCCTTGCAATGATGCTGATGGGAAATATATCGGCGGAAGGATTCGATGTGAATAATAATACAGTGATCCAGCTGATCTCTTGTACGATAGGATGTACCGGTTATGCAAGCTGGTTCAAGATACGGGGAAAGAAGATTCTGTATTCCAGTGTCGGAGCTTTCCTGACATGGGGAATCTATTTACTGGTGTATGCGTGGTATCCGGATAATTTCTTTGCGGTAGTAGTTGCATCCTGCTTTGTGGCGGGCTATGCATTTGTCATGTCGAGAGTCAATCATGCGCCGTCCACCGTCTTCCTGACAGCATCCGTCTTTCCGTTGATGCCGGGAGCGAGATTGTATTATCTGATGTATGGCGTAGTCAGCAGGAACTTTTCACTGGCAGCAGAGCATGCACTTGTACTGTTGGAAACATGCCTTGGGATTGCGTTTGGATTCATCATTGTGGATGTGATTTCAAGAAGCATTATGCGGGCGCTGGGAAGAGAATATCATATGGGGAAAGAATCTACGGTTATTAAAAAAGAGAAAAAATAATGGCTGTGTTACGATGATCCGGATGAATTTTCCGGATTGACAATTTTGCGTCCTTATAATATAGTAAGAGTCAAAGAGAAGATCTGATGACTGACGGATAATGTGGAGTACCACAGGGGAATCAGATACTTGGTAAGAGCCGACCGTCTGGGCAGCATTTATCCCGAAGAGGATGAGTGTTGTCCTTTTTTTACACCGCCCGGTATCGGAAGAGTTGGAAGCAGTGTATCAAAAGGACTGGAAATGCAGAAAGACAACATACGATCAGGAGGAAATGAATGATGAAAACAGATATTGAGATCGCACAGGAATGTACTATGGAGCCTATCACAGAGGTAGCAGAAAGAGCAGGAATTCCAGAAGAATATCTGGAACAGTATGGAAAATATAAAGCAAAGATTGATTATAATTTCTTAAAGAAATCCGATAAAAAAGACGGAAAACTGATTCTTGTGACGGCAATCAATCCGACACCTGCCGGAGAAGGAAAGACAACAACAACCGTAGGTCTTGCAGATGCACTTCAGAAAATGGGTAAGAAACCTGTGGTAGCACTGCGTGAGCCATCTCTCGGACCGGTATTCGGTATGAAGGGTGGAGCAGCTGGCGGCGGATATGCACAGGTTGTACCGATGGAAGATATCAACCTTCATTTCACAGGAGATTTTCATGCGATTGGAGCTGCGAATAACTTACTGGCAGCCATGATCGACAATCACATTTATCAGGGAAATGATTTGAATATTGATCCGAGAAAGATCGTATGGAAGAGATGTGTCGATATGAATGACCGTCAGCTCCGTTTCGTCACAGACGGACTTGGCGGAAGAGTCAATGGTGTGCCGAGAGAAGACGGATATGATATCACTGTCGCTTCTGAGATCATGGCGATCCTGTGTCTGTCAAAGGATATCGCAGATCTGAAAGAAAGACTTGGAAAGATCATCGTAGGTTACACTTATGGCAAGATCGCAGAGCAGAAACCGGTTACCGCACATGATCTGCATGCAGAGGGAGCGATGTGTGCGCTGTTAAAGGATGCTCTGAAACCGAACCTTGTTCAGACACTGGAGCATGCACCTGCAATCGTACACGGTGGACCATTTGCCAATATCGCACATGGATGTAACTCACTGACAGCAACAAGAATGGCAATGAAGCTTGCAGACTATGCGATTACAGAGGCCGGATTCGGAGAGGACTTAGGAGCTGAGAAATTCCTGGATATCAAGTGCCGTATGGCTGGCATCAAACCGGATGCAGTAGTCATTGTAGCAACGGTAAGAGCACTGAAGTATAATGGAGGCGTTGCAAAACCGGATCTGAATGAAGAGAATCTGGAAGCACTGGAAAAAGGTATCCCGAACCTGTTAAAACACGTTTCCAACATCAAAAACGTATATAAACTGCCCTCGGTGGTGGCGGTGAACCGCTTTCCGACCGATACCGACGCGGAGATCGCGCTCATCATGGAAAAATGCCGCGCGCTCGGCGTAAACGTCGTGCTTTCCACCGTTTGGGCGGAAGGCGGCAGGGGCGGCGAAGCGCTTGCGAAAGAGGTCGTGCGCCTCTGCGAGGAGGAAAAGGGCGATTTCACGTTCGCCTACGAAAGCGATAAGAGCATAAGGGAAAAGATAAACGCCGTCGCGGTCAAGGTGTACGGCGGAAAGGGCGCTGTCTTTACGCCCGAAGCGGAAAAGCAGATCGCGCGGCTCGAAGAACTGGGCTTCGGCGACCTGCCGGTATGCATCGCCAAAACGCAGTACAGTTTTTCGGACGACGCAAAACTGCTCGGCGCGCCGAGCGGGTTCACGATAACCGTGCGCTCGGTCAAGGTGAGCGCGGGGGCGGGGTTCGTCGTGGCGCTCACGGGAAATATCATGACCATGCCCGGGCTGCCGAAAGTTCCCGCCGCGGAAAATATCGACGTGGACGAAAACGGCAAAATCAGCGGACTTTTTTAACCGCCGCGAAAAAATTTTTGTTGTTGCTGAAAAAACTTTCCGTTCTGTAAATCAAAAACGCCCGAAATCGCGTAAAAAACGTTGACAGGGCGTTTTTCTTATGCTAATATATATAGGCTTTAAGAAGAAGTTACCCTTCTCGCCGTGCGGCGTCGCGCCTACTTCGGCTCAATACTTCGTTGAAATATATCCGGCATTTTGCCGTTTATATATTTTTCGGTATGCAGGGGTCGCTTTGATAAAGCGGCTTTTTTCGTTGTCAAAAAGGGCGGAAAGCTCAAAAAATAAAGAGGTATAAAACTATCAAAGAACAACATCAAATCAACGAAAACATCAAAGACAGAGAGGTGCGGCTGATCGACGAAAACGGCGAGCAGCTCGGCATCGTGCCGCTTCGGCAGGCGATGGATATCGCGGAGGAAAAGGAGCTCGATCTCGTAAAGATCTCGCCCAACGCCAATCCGCCCGTCTGCAAGATCATGAACTACGGCAAATATGTTTTCGAACTCGCGAAAAAGGAAAAGGAAGCGAAACGAAACCAGAAAATGGTGGAGATCAAAGAAGTGTGGCTTTCCATGACCATCGACGTGGGCGATTTAAATGTCAAAGCCAGACAGGCGCAGAAATTTTTAAGCGGAGGAAATAAAGTCAAGGTTTCCATCCGCATGAAGGGCCGCCAGAACGCGCACGCAAATCTGGGCATCGAAGTGATGAACAAATTTTTCGCTTTGGTGAAAGACGTCGGCGTGATGGAAAAGCGTCCCCTGACGGAGGGACGGAGCATCTGGATGATGCTGGCGCCGATCAAGGCTTAACATAACGATTATCTTCCGCCGCGAGGCGGGTTCCGATAATAGAAAAAACACGGGAGGGCTTAATCATGCCGAAAATGAAGACCAAAAGTGCTGCGAAAAAGCGTTTTAAAGTTACCGCCAGCGGTAAAGTCAAAAGGGCGCATTCGGGCAAAAATCACATTTTGACTAAGAAAGACAGAAAGAGAAAGAACAGCTTAAGACAGGGCGCTTACGTCGACAAGGGACAGGAAAAGACGATAAAGACCTTGATTTATAACAAGTAAAGCGAAGGAGGGTTTGTCATGCGTATTAAAAGAGGCGTAAACGCCGTTAAAAAGCGTAGAAAAATATTAAAGCTTGCAAAAGGTTACTTCGGCGGCAGGTCGAAGAGATACAGAGTGGCGCGTCAGGCGGTCATGAAATCGCAGAATTACGCGTACATCGGCAGAAAACTCAAAAAGAGAGATTTCCGCCAGCTGTGGATCGCGCGTATCAACGCCGCGGCGAGGCTCAACGGCCTTTCTTACAGCAAACTGATGTTCGGGCTGAAAAACGCGGGCATCGAACTCAACAGAAAAATGCTCGCGGATATCGCCGTGAACGACGCCGCGTCGTTCGCCGCCATCTGCGAACAGGCGAAAGCCAACTTAAAGAAATAAATAAAAAAGAGCTTACGTCCGTAAGCTCTTTTTAGGGTGTGCGGAACGGTTCCGCCGCGCGGCGTTTTGCCCGAAGCGGAGGAATTGCCGCTTTGACGGGAGGAGCCATGGTCATCACGTCGGTATCCAACGAAAAGGTAAAAAACATACGCCGCCTTTTGCAAAAGAAGTACCGCGCGGAGGAAAACGCCTTCCTGCTCGAGGGCGTGAAACCCGTGCGCGAGGCGGTCGGAAACGGGCGTGAGATACTGTACCTTTTCGGCACGGAACGCGCTCTGTCGCGCGTTGACTTCGGCGGGGATAAGATAACGGTGAGCGAAAGCGTGTTCGCCTCCGTCAGCGAGGAAAAAAATCCGGAAGGCGTGTTCGCGGCCGTCCGCCGTCCCGACACTACGCCGAAACAAAGCGCGGGGCGCTGCATTTTGCTGGACGGCGTGCGCGATCCGGGCAATCTCGGCGCGATTATCCGCACGGCCGCGGCGGCGGGATACAAACAGGTGTAT
>USSJ01000132.1 GCA_900557285.1 uncultured Clostridia bacterium
GGATATGGAAAAGGATCACATAGACCGCGAAACGAAAAAAGAAGAATACACCGCAAAAATTGGTTTCAAGGAAGGCTGTCCGCATAGACTTTTGCGGACAGCCTTCCTGCCTTGCATTGCGCCCGCAGATCATTAAAACGGAGCTGCGGCGTACGGCGATTGAAAAAAAGCGTAGAGGCGGGGCAAATATTGCCCCGCCGCTCCGCTTTTTGAACACACACTGCAAACGCAGTGCCTGCCGATCCTCCGTAATTTTTTAAGGTCCTAAAAATGCTCCGCAAAAGAAAAACGCCTTCGGAAACGGGCTTAACGCCCGTTTCCGAAGGCGCAAAAATTAACGCTGTTTACACTATTTGGGTCTGTTTCGGACTTTTGAAAAACTCAATTAATCTGTTTCAAACATTCGGAAGAACTCACGCACAGCAAAAGACGGGGCGGCACCCTTCGGAAAAGCGATCCCGACAGAACGTGCGGGAAGAGCCGGTTCGGTTTTGATTTCAAACAATGTTTTGTCTTCCGAAAGTTCCCGTTTGACATATTCTTTCGGAACGCACGCGATCCCCACACCGTTTTTTGCAAGCTGGATCATCAATTCCAGGCTTCCGCACTCGATTTCCGGATGCAGGTGGATCCCGATAGAATGAGAAAAGTTAATGATGGCTTTGCGCGTAACCGTATTTGTATCCAGCATGAGCAAGGGATAGTCGTGCATATTTTTCAAAGGCTGAACATTTTCTGCAAGTGCAGCAAACTTCTCGTTTGCCACAAACGTATCGTGCAGAGGCTTGATCGCACTTGAAAGAATAAAATCTTTGTCGTCGACGGGTAAGTTCAAAAAAGCAATGTCGCATTTATTGTTTTTGAGAAGCTCCAATGTCTCCGTCGTGATACAGTTGATCAGATTCAATCTGACATCCGGATATTTTTCATGGTATTGCGCGATCTTATCGATGAGAACATAAGAAAAAATCGTATCCGACGCACTGATACGGATGGTGCCCGTCGCTTTTGTATTGATCTCTTTCAGCTTATTTTCCGCCGCATCCAGTTCTCCGAGCGCCTTCTCGACGATATCGAAAATCTGTTTTCCGCCCTGCTCGGAAAGCTCCATGCCGCGGTGCGTACGGTTGAACAGCGACGCCCCCAACTGCCCTTCCAGCTGTTTAATTGCCTGCGAAACCGCCGGCTGACTGATAAACAACTCATCCGCCGCACGCGTAAGGCTACCGCACTTCGCGACCGTATAAAAAACCCTGTACAATTCCAGATTGACCATATAATGTTCTCCTGTAGCTGACAGCCCTTGCGCAAGGATCACTTTCCGACGCAGAACTTTGCAAAAATTTCATCTATGATACGTTCGTTCGCCGTTTCTCCGCTGATCTCTCCCAACGTTTCCCACGCCGATTTCAAATGAATTCCCAATAAATCCAACGGCACTTTCCCGCAGACCGAAAACGCTTCGCGTATATCCGACAGCGCACGGCACAGCGCCGCGTAATGCCTCTCTTCGATCAGAAATTCCCCGTCCGCCGTATAGTCCTGCATACAGCGGGCGAACATTTCTTCCCGCAATTTTTTTATATTTTCACCCGTCTTTGCGGAAACACGGATGTCCGCAGGAGGATCGCAAGCGCCTTCCCCCAAATCCGTCTTATTATAAACGACCAGCTTTTTCTTTTCCGCCAGGGAATCGTAAATTTTTCTGTCTTCTTCGGAAAGTTTTTCCGAAGCATCTAAAATAAACAGGACCAGATCCGCCCCGTCGATCAGCGTCTTTGCACGCGATATGCCGATACTCTCGATCTCGTCCCCGCTTTCACGGATGCCTGCCGTATCATAAAGGTTGAACCGTACGCCGTCAATTTCGAGCGTTCCTTCGACAACGTCGCGCGTCGTACCCGCCACCGACGAAACAATGGCTTTATCCGACCCCAACAGCGCATTCAGAATAGAACTTTTTCCCGTATTCGGTTTTCCCGCCAGCACGACCGAAACGCCTTCCTTGATCTTGCGGCCCGTCTTATAGGTGGAAACCATCTTTTCCAGACGCTCCGCCATTTCCGAGATCCGCTCTTTCACGTCTTTGAGGTCGGTATGTTCGATATCCTCTTCGGGAAAATCGATATCTGCATCGATTCCTGCCAGAATTTCCGTCAGCTGCGCCTGCAATTGTGCGACTCCGCCGTTGAGGTGCTCGGAATAGAGCATATATCCTGCCCTGACTTCCGCTTCGCTCTCGCCGTTGATCATGTCGATCAGACCTTCCGCCGACGAGAGGGACAGTTTTCCGTTCAAAAACGCGCGGCGCGTGTATTCGCCGCGCTCCGCAAGGCGGCATCCCAACGAAAGCGCACGCCTCAATATACCGCGCGCTATGCTCGTTCCGCCGTGGCAATGGAATTCCACGACGTCCTCTCCCGTAAAACTGTGCGGCGCCTTAAAATAAACGCACAATCCGTAATCGCGGAACGTCCCGCCGTCGATCTCTCCCGGATACATTCTCTGCGGTTCGAAATCGGATACCGCACGTTTTCCCGACGGGAAAAACATCTTTTCCGCAACCGACAGCGGATTTTCTCCGCTCAGACGTATGATCGCCACGCCGCCTTTCCCCGGCGGTGTGGATATTGCAGCTATCGTATCGCTAACCATAATCCTGCTCCTGATTCCCGAAAATTATACCATATTCTCCCCGTCTTGTCAATCGGGGTCGGGTTTTCGGGCAAAATTGCCGTGTGCCGCGCAGATTTTGTGTGGCACACGGCAATTTTCTTTACTTGACTATACGAACCGCCCGGACTTGCTCAACGCCGACGCAGCAACGCTCTTGCCGTTGAACCGCTCCGAAAATTTTCTGTTTCCGCCCGTCAGGAAGAAAAATGATCGGGATCCTGCGGCGGATCCTTGCGATCCTGCCCGCCGTCTGCGTTCTGACCGCTGCCGTCCGATCCGTTTCCGTTCTGATTATTAAACTCACCGAACGGATCCTGTTCCGATGGCTTGTTTTCTCCGGAAGAAAACTCGCCGAACGGGTCATCCGGTTTTTTCTCCGGCCCGCCGTAAGGCGCCTGCCCGTTCTGCCCGTAAGGGCCGCCGTAAGGATTGCCGTAAGGATTCCCATACGGATTCCCGTACGGAGGACGCCCGTATTGCGCCTGTTGCATACGGCGGATCTGTTCCATGCGGGCCTGCATATACTTTTCGTAATCGACAAATTTGCGGTTGCGGAACGCAAACGCAAGAATTCCCGCAACCGGCAGGAAAACACAGACAACGTCCAGCCAGATGTACGACTGCGGCGCATACCCGCGGAAAAATCCCATGTACAGGAACACGCTCAGCACGGCGTATATAACCATGAAAATATATTCCGCAATGTAAGCAACGTTCATGACCGTCACGAACTTTTCAAATTCGCTGCTGAACTGTAAACCGTAGGACGTAACATTATTTTCTGTCGAAACCACAATTTCGTAAAGATTGTGTGTATACGCGTATGCCAACGGAAAATAATTCAGCGCATAGCAGACACAAAGGCAGATCTCGGCGATCATCGTAAGCAATCCAAAAATCTCGATCTTCGTCCTTCCGACGCGCACCGCCCCCGCGAGCTTGCCCATCAGCCAGGTGCTGGCGAACGGCACGAATGCACACCAAACATATTTCTTCATTTCTCTGTTTTTCGCCATCGTCGAGAGCCCGATCGCCTTGAACGTGTAAAACACGGCATATATGACCAGCGCCAGAATGAACGCCCAATATACCGGCAGCACGTTGATACCGTACGCCAGCTTTACTCTGGGATCGCACAGTGAAAAGATCACCCCGAATATCACAAAAAATTCCATAATTACCCCGTTTCGGATCAGATTTTTCCGAATCTTTTTATATTTTCGTCAGGTTTCAGCGAACAGATCGCAACCGTATTCGGCACGCAGGAGCGTAAGACCCTTTGCCGGCATCGTCTTTCCCAAAAGATCGCGCCCGCCGCCTTTCAAAGCCGCCCTGACCGATTCTTCCGAAAGTTTGCCGCAGCCGTAATCCAACAGCACTCCCGCCATTATGCGCACCATATTGTATAGAAATCCGTTGCCGCACACGTCTATATCCAGCCCACGCATCTTTGTGCATTCCTGCGACCACGGCGCCAGACTGACCGAATACACCGTACGCACCGTCGTCTTCACCGACGAACCCGTTGCGGAAAACGCCGCAAAATCATGCTCGCCTTCCAATAATTCAGCACATTCACGCATACGTGCAAGATCGGGATTTTCCCCGAACCGCACCGCATACCGCTCCAGAAGCGGTATTTCCCGCTTGGAAAAGTATATGCCGTAACGATACGTTTTTTTCTTTGCCGAACGACAGGCGTCAAATTTTTCATCCGCCCGCGCGCTTTCCAGCACCCGCACGTCCGCAGGAAGCATCGTATTCAGCGCGTCCGCAACGCGTGCGGGCGTAATGCGGATGGCATCGTCCAGCGCAAAGTTACAGATCTGCCCCG